>NZ_JBYTEO010000093.1:0-20108 GCF_058791355.1 Pseudomonas sp. EB271-G4-1 | reverse complement strand
CCGCCAACAGCAAGGGGGAGCAAGCTCCCCCTTCGGTTTTTACCGGACACTAGTGACGCAGAGCGTGGGAACGATCAGCAGCCCCGCGATCAGTTTTTAGCCTGCAACGCCTCCAGCTTCGCCACCACCCCCGCCGCCGTCTGCTCGCCCATCAACTGTTCGCGCACCTTGCCCTTGTTATCGATGATGTAGGTCACCGGCAGTGCTTCACTGCGCGGCAATTCGAATAACTCGGAAGGGTCCTGCGCCAGCACGGTGAACTTGATTCCGAGTTTCTCGCTGGCACTTTTCAGCTCTTCGCCCTGCACGTTGTCAAAGTTGACCCCGAACACGCCGATCTTCTTGTCCTTGAGCTGGTCGGCCAACGCGTTCAATTCCGGAATCTCGGTACGACACGGGCTGCACCATTCAGCCCAATAATTGATCACCAGCCATTTACCGTCCAGGCGCTCAGCGGCGACCTTCTGTCCGTTTTGATCGATCCCGTAGTCGTTACCGCAGCCCCCCAGCATCAACGCCCCGATAATCGTCAATGCCGCTGCCAGTCGCCTAGTCATGTCGTGTTCCTTGTCAAAAATTGAAAGCGCCTGCAACCCATCGCCCGGCAAGGTTCAGGATTACGCGCTGCCCAGTTAGAATAGCCGCCACCTTACGCAAGATGCGACCCGCTCATGACCGATCTGACGCTTTATCACAACCCGCGCTGCTCGAAATCCCGCGGTGCGCTCGAACTGCTGGAAGCCCGAGGCCTGGCCCCGACGGTGGTCCGCTACCTGGAAACGCCGCTGGACGCCGCGCAAATCCAGAGCCTGCTGGGCAAACTCGGGATCAGTGCACGGCAACTGTTGCGCACCGGCGAAGACGAATACAAGACCCTCGCCCTGGCCGACAGCAGCCTGAGCGAGGCGCAATTGATCGCCGCCATTGCCGCCCACCCGAAACTGATGGAGCGACCGATCCTCGAAGTCGGCGACAAGGCCATCATCGGCCGTCCGCCAGAGCAAATCCTGGAGTTGTTGCCGTGACTGCGCCGTACATTCTGGTGCTGTATTACAGCCGCAGCGGTTCGACTAACGAAATGGCCCGGCAAATTGCCCGCGGTGTCGAACAGGCCGGCCTTGAAGCCCGATTGCGCACGGTACCGGCGATTTCCACCGAGTGCGAAGCCGTCGCGCCGGATATCCCGGATGAAGGCGCGCTCTATGCCAGCCTCGATGACCTGAAGAACTGCGCCGGCCTGGCGCTGGGCAGTCCGACCCGCTTCGGCAACATGGCGGCGCCACTCAAGTACTTTCTCGACGGCACCAGCAACTTGTGGCTGACCGGCGCCCTGGTGGGCAAACCCGCCGGTGTGTTCACCTCCACCGCGAGCCTGCATGGCGGGCAGGAAACCACCCTGCTGTCGATGATGCTGCCGCTGTTGCACCACGGCATGTTGATCACCGGCCTGCCCTACAGCGAGTCGGCATTGCTGGAAACCCAGGGCGGCGGCACGCCGTACGGCGCCAGCCATCACGCCGGGGCCGATGGCAAAAGCGGGCTGGATGCCCATGAAGTTGCACTGTGCCGGGCCTTGGGCATGCGCTTGGCCAAGACAGCTCAGAAACTGGAGGGTTAAGGGTGGCCAAGAAACCGAAGGTCCTGCCCGCTATCGAATGGCTTGAACCACGGGTTCGGGCCATGCGCGTTATCAGCCTGTTGTGTTTTTTCGGCCTGGTGGGGTTGCTGTGCGTTTACTACCTGATGGTCGCTGACCTGCACGGAGCACGGCCGTGGGTGATTTTGCTGATTGAGCAGGTGCCGTTGTTGCTGCTCGCGCCGGGGATGATAGTCGGCAATGCCCGCGGGCATTCGTGGATGTGCTTTGTGGTGAACCTGTATTTCATCAAGGGCGCATTGGCTGCTTATGACCCGAATCGCCAGATCTTCGGCGTGCTGGAGATGGCCGCGAGTTTGGCGGTGTTCTGTTCGGCACTGTTGTATGTGCGGTGGCGATATCAATTGAACCGCAAATTGGCTGGCGAAGGCGAGATCTCCGTCGCCTGATCCGACGCCTTCGCTGGCAAGCCAGCTCCTACAGGTCTGGTGTTTTTGTAGGAGCTGGCTTGCCAGCGAACGGGGCAACTCGGTCCTAATGGTTGACGGTGTAGGCCAGCATCATCGAAATCTGGCTCATCGGCCGCCCGCCACTTTCTTCATGCCACTGGTTGAACACGTCCTGCACCAATGCCAGGTCGCGCAGACTGCTCGGCACCTTGTCGACAATCTGCTGCGCATTCAATGCCGCCACCACGTCATAGCTCGGCACAAACGTATCCTTGCCGACCATGCGCAAGAATCGTGGCGCCGACAAGCCGCCCAATTGATGACCGCGTTTTTTCAGCAAAGTCCACAGTCCGACGATGTCGGTCACCGGCCAATCGGCGATCATCGCCCCGAAGCTGCCCTGCTCATGGGCCACGTCCAGCACGAACTGCGCATTGCGCGGTACGCTCTTGAGCTTGCCCAGATGGCGGATGATCCGCGTGTCCTGCATCAGCCGCTCCAGGTGTTCGGCGCTCATCAGCACGACTTTTTCCGGGTCGAATTTGAAGAACACTTCTTCGAAAGCCGGCCACTTGGCGTCCACCAGGCTGTGCTTGAGCCCGGCGCGGAATACGCGCAGTGCCATGGTCGACAAGTAACGATCGTCGGTGATGTCACGCAGTTGTGCTGCAGTCTTGGGAACGGGCAGATGGGCTTCCAGTTCAGCCGCCGAACCGAAGCGGTTCAAGCAGTATTCGTTCAGCCACTTGTAGTCGCGCATGCCCTCTCCTGAGGATTGAAAAATAAACGGCCCCCCTTGAAACAACACCTGTGGGCGCCAGCAGGCTGGCTCCCATAATCATCGTGTTTAGAGGTTGACCACGTTGACGAAGCGCGAAGCGGCGGATTCGTCGATCTTCAGGCTGGTGAAATCGAACAGGTTGCGGTCCGCCAATTGCGACGGGATCACGTTCTGCAGGCTGCGGAAAATGCTTTCGGTACGGCCCGGGGTCTTGCGCTCCCAGTCCTGCAGCATTTCCTTGACCACTTGGCGCTGCAGGTTTTCCTGGGAGCCGCAGAGGTTGCAAGGGATGATCGGGAATTGCTTGAGGTCCGAGTAGGCCTGGATGTCTTTTTCGTTGCAGTAGGCCAGGGGGCGGATTACCACGTTACGCCCGTCATCGGCACGCAACTTCGGCGGCATGGCCTTCAGCGAGCCGTTGAAGAACATGTTCAGGAAGAACGTTTCGACGATGTCGTCGCGGTGATGCCCCAAAGCCATCTTGGTCGCGCCGATTTCGTCGGCGAAGGTGTAGAGCGTGCCGCGACGCAGGCGTGAGCACAGGGAGCAGGTGGTCTTGCCTTCCGGAATCAGCTCCTTGACCACCGAGTAAGTGTCTTTCTCGACGATGTGATACTCGACACCCAATTCCTTGAGGTAGGCCGGCAGCACATGCTCGGGAAAACCCGGCTGTTTCTGATCCATGTTCACGGCCACGATCTCGAACTTGATCGGCGCGACCTTCTGCAAGTGCATCAGCACATCAAGCATGGTGTAGCTGTCCTTGCCGCCGGACAGGCAGACCATGACCTTGTCCCCGTCTTCAATCATGTTGAAATCGGCGACCGCCTCACCGGCCTGTCGGCGAAGGCGCTTTTGCAGTTTGTTCTGGTTGACCGTAAGAGTGCCCATGACGCGAAATCCGTGAGGTGTGACGAAAGGCCGGCATTTTACGCAAAAACCCTCCAGGGGCGAAGTGCCCCGACGGATCGCCCGCCCTACAGATGCAACAGCGATTACCCCGGCGCTTTACAGCGCAATTTGCTCTAAGCCACACCCCCTGTAGGGTTAAGTCCTTCCTATACTGCGACATAAGGTCGCAATCACATACAGACCTAGTACTTACTTGGCCTCATTGGCCCGTAGGGCGCTCCACTGGGGGGCGACGGTAAAAACAAGAGGAGTGACTGGCATGATCCATCACGTAGTGGGGCTATTTACCCACCCTGACCAAGAATGGAAAGAGATTCGTGGCGATCAGGAAGAAAGTATCAGCCACATGTACCTGACCCATACGCTGATCCTGGCGGCGATACCTGCGGTATCGGCATTCATCGGGACCACACAGGTGGGCTGGGTCATCGGCAATCGCCCCCCGGTAATGCTGACCGTGGAAAGCGCACTATGGATGACAGTCATGTCGTACCTGGCGATGCTCGGCGGAGTGGCGGTGATGGGCGCGTTCATCCACTGGATGGCCCGCACCTATGACGCCAATCCGAGCCTCGCACGCTGCATTGCGTTCGCAACCTATACCGCTACTCCGCTGTTCATCGGCGGCCTCGCGGCCTTGTACCCCCACTTGTGGCTGGGGATGATCGTCGGCACGGCGGCCATCTGCTACACGGTGTACCTGCTGTATGTGGGATTGCCAACATTCATGAACATTCCATCTGACGAGGGCTTTCTGTTTTCAAGTTCGGTGCTCGCCGTAGGCCTGGTGGTGCTGGTCGCCATCATGGCGTTTACCGTGATTGTCTGGGGACTCGGCGTGGGGCCGGTCTATACCAATTAACAGCTCACCACAAAAAAATCAGATCTGCCGACACAGGCCGCCGCAAGGCGGCCTTTTAATGCCCAGGCACAAAGAGTCCGAAGACCATTCGGCACCTCGCAGATTCGCAAGGCCCCTGGCTTGCGGCATACTCGACCGCTCTGGAGATCCATCAAGCATGCCCGAGCAACTCAATAACCGCGTCGAAGACTGTTTCCAACAAGCCGAATCCTTTTTCAAACGACCTTTCAAGCGCCCCGTGGTGAGTTTTAAGCTGCGTGGGCAAAAAGCCGGTGTCGCGCACTTGCACGAGAACCTGCTGCGCTTCAATCCGCAGTTGTACCGTGAAAATACCGAAGACTTTCTCAAGCAGACAGTCGCTCACGAGGTCGCGCACCTGATCGCCCATCAATTGTTCGGCGACCGCATCCAGCCCCATGGCGAAGAGTGGCAACTGATCATGCGCGGCGTTTACGAATTGCCGCCCAACCGCTGCCACACCTACGACGTCAAGCGCCGCAGCGTGACCCGCTACATCTACAAGTGCCCGTGCGCCGACAGCGATTTCCCGTTCTCGGCGCAACGTCACGGCCTGGTGCGCCAAGGGCGGCGCTATTTGTGTCGGCGGTGTCGCAACACCTTGGTATTCAGTGGCGAAATGCGGGTTGAGTAACAGGATTTTCAGTGTCTGCGCCGGCCTCTTCGCGGGCAAGCCCGCTCCCACAGGGAATTTTCGCTCCAGCTCAAATCCGATGTGGGAGCGGGCTTGCTCGCGAAGGCGGACTGGCAGGCGCTAAAGAATTACCTTGGCACGTCGCAACTCGGCAATCCGTTCAGCAGTGAACCCCAGCTCTCCCAACACCTGATCCGTATGCTGCCCCAGCGCCGCGCCAATATGCCTGGGCTCTGGCAACCCGCCTGAAAACTTCAACGGGCACGCCATCTGCGCCTGACTCGCCCCATCACCCCGTGGTACTTGTGTCACCAGCTCCCGCGCCTGCAACTGCGGATGCCGCACCGCCTCACCCAGGCTCAGTACCGGCTCGACACAAGCGTCCAGTTCGGCGAACAGCGCACACAGCTCGGCAAAATCATGCTTTTCGAACTCAGTCTTCAGCGCATCCTTGAGTTTGCGTTGCTGTGCAGGTTGCGCAGATAGCCCCAGGCTGGCCCACTCCTCCAGCCCCAGCGCCGCACACAACTGTTTCATGAACCCCGGTTCCAGGCTGCCCACAGACAGCCAACGCCCATCCCGGGAACGATAATAGTCATAGAAGCTGCCGCCATTGAGCATCTGGTCTTCCCGATCAGGCTCGACACCACAAGCCAGGTACCCGGCGCCCGCCATGGCATTCAAGCTGAACACGCAGTCGGTCATGCTCACGTCCAGGTGCTGACCCTGTCCGGTTTGCTGTCGAGCGATCACGGCGGCCAGCAGGCCGATGACCCCGTGCAGCGAACCACCGGCAATGTCTGCCACCTGCATGCCCAACGGCAGCGGCCCACTGTCAGCGCGACCGCTGTAGCTCGAAAGCCCGGCCAGCGCCAGGTAATTGATGTCATGGCCGGCACGGTCCTTATAGGGGCCGGTTTGGCCGTAACCAGTGATCGATACATAGATCAGTCCTGGTTTGATCGCCTTCAGAGCCTCATAACCCAGACCCAAGCGTTCCATGACGCCGGGGCGGAACTGCTCAAGCACGATGTCGTAGTCCTGCAACAATTGCCTGATCACTTCCATCGCTTCGGGCTGCTTGAGATCCAGAGCCAGGCTGCGTTTGTTGCGATTGAGGTAGGCATGGCTGGCCGATACACCTTGATCGTGCGGCGGCAGCTCGCGCAGCAGGTCCATGCGGGCCGGCGATTCGATGCGCAGCACCTCGGCGCCCATGTCCGCCAGCAATAGCGAAGCGAACGGCCCCGGCAGCAGTGTCGAGAAATCCAGAACCTTGAGTGATGCCAGTGGACCGAGCATGAGCGTTCTCCCTGGATGATTCCCCAGCCTAGGCAGCCAAGCGCTTTGCAGCAATCACCTTATGCGCCAAACGCAATGACCGTTGTGCTCAAATCCCGGGCAAGAAAAAACCCGCCGAAGCGGGTTTTTCATGACAACAAGGCTTACCGGGCGTTAGTCGGGGTAGCCCCTTCGACGTGGCCCAGAACATCGTCTTTAGGCTCGTCGGCAATCCCGCGGCCGCCCGAGGCCAGCTCTGCCTGCAGCACGTCGGTGTCCAGTTCCTTGACCCATTTGGCCACAACGATGGTGGCAACGGCGTTACCGACCAGGTTGGTCAATGCACGGGCTTCGGACATGAAACGGTCGATACCCAGGATCAGCGCCAGACCGGCAACCGGCAGGTGGCCTACGGCGGACAGGGTGGCCGCCAGTACGATGAAGCCCGAACCGGTCACGCCTGCAGCGCCTTTGGAAGACAGCAGCAACACCACCAGCAAGGTGATCTGGTGCGTGATGTCCATGTGGGTGTCGGTGGCCTGGGCAATGAACACGGCTGCCATGGTCAGGTAGATCGCAGTACCGTCGAGGTTGAACGAGTAGCCGGTCGGGATCACCAGGCCAACCACGGATTTCTGCGCCCCCAGACGCTCCATCTTGATCAGCATGCGCGGCAGCACCGACTCCGAAGAGGACGTACCCAGCACGATCAGCAGCTCTTCACGGATGTAGCGGATCAGTTTCAACACGCTGAAACCGTGAGCGCGGGCGATACCGCCCAGCACGATCAGGATGAACAGCAGGCAGGTGATGTAGAAGCAGGCCATCAACTGACCCAGTTGCACCAGCGAGCCGACACCGTAGGCACCGATGGTGAAAGCCATGGCACCGAAGGCACCGATTGGCGCGAGCTTCATGATCATGTTGATGATGTTGAACATCACGTGGGCGAAGCGATCGATGAAGTCCAGCAGCGGCTTGCCGTAGGCACCCAGGCGATGCAGGGCGAAACCGAAGATCACCGAGAACATCAGCACTTGCAGAATGTCACCGGTGGCGAACGCACCGACGATGGTGGATGGGATCACGTTGAGCAGGAAGCCGACGACGCTTTGATCCGCACCGGCCGAGACATAGGCAGCCACTTTGGAGGCATCCAGCGTGGACACGTCGATGTGCATGCCGGCGCCCGGCTGGACTATGTTGACCACTACCAGTCCGACCAGCAAGGCGATGGTCGAAACGATTTCGAAGTACAGCAGTGCGTAACCGCCGGTCTTGCCGACCGACTTCATGTCCTGCATGCCAGCGATACCGCTGACCACGGTGCAGAAAATGATCGGCGCGATGATCATCTTGATCAGCTTGATGAACCCGTCACCCAGCGGTTTTACGGCCACACCGAGCTGTGGATAGTAGTGACCGAGCAAAATACCGATGACAATTGCAACGATCACCTGGAAATACAGGGATTTGTACAGTGGCTGACGAGTCGTCATTGCAAAGTTCCTCAAGAGTGCGCGGCGTCAACATCCATCTGTTGCCCACCCCACCTCAATGGCGAACCCTCCTGCACTGGAGGGATTTGTTTTTTCGAGCTGCGCGACGGCAGGCATCTGCTGGTTCCATCGCAAGGCCCGTGCCACCTTGTACGAAAAGTCTGTAAGCCTTGTGACAACAAGGGCTGCAGGTTTTTCCGGGGTCACGCACGACGTTTGCGCGATGGCGGATTTCCGCCCGCTCGTCGAATCACACCCCGGCAATCTGGCGGATATCCGCCTTGTTCATGGGTATGAAGCGCGGCTACCATCCGTCGTTCAATGGACGGACTTGCCTGCTATGCGCGAACGCACCATCGCCAGTCATTTCGCCCGCGCCGTTCTCGGTGGGGCGCAACGGCGTGGCTACGATTATTCAGGACTGCTGCAGCAATTGGGGATCAGCCCCGAATTGCTCGACGAGCCTCGAGCGCGCATTCCTCCGGAACAATTCACCCGCCTGATCCAGGGACTTTGGCTGGCATTGGACGATGAGTACCTGGGTTTCGGGCAAGGTGTCAGCAAGCCAGGCAGCTTCGCGATGATGTGTCATGCCGTTATCCATTGCCGCAATCTGGATAAGGCACTGCATCGCGGATTAATGTTTTACAGCCTATTCCCGGACGCCCCGCGCCTGACGCTGGCGCGCGAAGACGAAATGATTCGACTGAGCCTGGATGACTCACACCTCTGGGACCCGGAACATTTCCTCACCGAGAGTCTATTGGTGATCTGGCATCGCTTCGCCAGCTGGTTGATCGGCCAGCGTATTCGGCTGGAGCACGCCACGTTCAGCTATCCGCGACCGGAACATGGTGCCGAATACGAGTTGTTGTTCTCGTGCCCGCTCGAGTTTTCGGCACAACAGAGCAGCCTGCTGTTTCACAGCCGCTACTTGGACATGCCACTGCTGCAAGACGAACGCACGCTCAAGCAGTTCCTTGAACGCTCGCCTGCCGATCTGTTATCACGCCCCGATGACGGCCACAGCCTGAGTAGCCAGTTGCGACGCTTGCTCAGTCGCGACCGGTCACCCTGGCCGGATCTGGAGGCCGTGGCTGCGCACCTGCATATCAGCCCGCAAACGCTACGCCGGCATCTGCGTGAAGAAAACACCAGTTTTCAGGAACTGAAGGACCAACTACGCCGCGACATCGCCATATATCACCTGGGCCGCAACGACTTGCCATTGCAACAGATCGCTGAGCAATTGGGATTTTCCGAACCGTCAGCGTTTCATAGGGCATTCAAGAAGTGGACTGGTCTGACGCCAGGTGCTTATCGAGCCCGGGATTTGTAGTAGCCGGCTTGCTGGCGATAGCGTCTGTACGATCGCCATCGCCAGCAAGCCGGCGCCTACAGCATCACGCCGGCGGAAACTGAATACGGAAAGCCGCACCGCCCAGGGGCGAGTCACCCAGGGTAAGTCTTGCGCTATAGCTTTCGATGATGTCCTTGACCACCGCCAGGCCAATACCCTGCCCCGGATGCTGTCGGTCCAGGCGCTCACCGCGCTGCAGGATCCGTGTGCGCTGATCGAGCGGGACGCCTGGACCATCGTCTTCTACACATATCTCGATTCCGTTAAGGGCGCGCACGCTGACGCGCACCTCGCTCAGGCACAGTCGATAAGCGTTCTCCAGCAGATTGCCCAACATTTCCAGCAAGGCGCCCTGCTCGATAGGGACCAGACACGGCTCCGGCAAATCGAAGGTTACTTGTACCTGTTTGTCGCGATAGACCTTGTCCAGTGTGTCGCAAAGGCTCTGCAACACCGGTTGCAGGCGCACCTGATGACGCACCAGACCGCTTTTGCGCAGGCTGGCTCGTTGCAGTTGGTAACTGATCTGCTGGCTCATGCGCTCAATCTGTGTCTGCAGCACCCAGGCCTGCTCCCGGTCCTCAGGGCGTTGCGCCATGCCTTCGCTGACACCCTGCAATACCGCCAGTGGGGTTTTCAAGCTATGAGCCAAGTCGTCGAGTGAATCGCGATAACGGCTACGCTGTTCGCGCTCGCTGAACAGCAGACGGTTGAGAGAGCCAGTCAGGCGCAGCAGTTCACGCGGGTGCTGTTCACTCAGGCTTTCGCGGGTTCCGCTTTCGATCTCATCCAGTTCCTGGCTCAGCCGGCGCAATGCCTGCAACCCCCAGGTCAAGCCGACCCAAAGCAACGCCAGAAGCACCAGTAACGCCGCGCCGAAACCCAAGTACAGGTTGTCTCGCAGGCCGCCGAGCGTGGCGTCGTATTCACGCGCCGGTTGCAACGCGACAAAGCTGAACGCCGCACTTTTGCCACCGAGGAGTTTGACCTCGACGTCATAGACGAAAAATTCCTGGCCATTGTCCTGGCGAATCCTGGCAAATTCATTACCGCGCCCGTCGTAACGCGGCTTGTAATTGATATTCGCGTCAAGGGTGTCCTTCGAACGCCACACCAATTGGCCCTCGCGGCTGTAGATGTAACCGAGCAAATTGCCATCAGCCAGGTTGAAGCGCTCATCGGGCAACTGTTCCGGCATCAGCAAGCGGTTGTTCTCAACCCGTGCGGCGGAGATCAACGTGGTGACGTCCGACGCCAATCGCTGCTCGATGGCATCCTGCAGTGCCAGGCTGAATGCTCCCTGCATCGCCGGCAACAATGCCAGCATGAACAATACCGCCAGGATCGTGGCGGCGAGCATCAGGCGAACGCGAAGAGAACCGATCAAGTGCAACGCTCGGTGAACAGATAGCCCAGCCCACGCACCGTATCAATTGGCTTGAAACCGGAGGTACCTTCGAGTTTGCGACGCAGCCGGCCAACCAGCACTTCAATCACGTTCGGATCGCGGTCGTCATCATCGGGATAAAGCTGCTCCATCAAACGATCCTTGGGCACCACCTGCTGGTGGTGGCGCATCAAGTACTCGAGTATCCGGTATTCATACGCGGTCAACGCCAGGGGTTGCTCATCAAGGGTCGCCTGCTTGCGATTGAGGTCCAGCAGTAGCGGCCCGGCAACGATCGTTGACTGGGTAAACCCGCTGGAGCGACGCAACAATGCATTTAGCCGAGCTTCCAGTTCTTCAAACTGGAAGGGCTTGACCACATAGTCGTCGGCACCGGCAGCAAGACCTTCCACCTTGTCCTCCCAGTTACCACGTGCTGTGAGGATCAGGATCGGAAAGGTCTTGCCCTGCGAGCGCAACTGACGGATCAGATCCAGCCCGCCCATGCCCGGCAACCCGAGATCAATCACCGCCAGGTCATGATTGAACTGCCCTGTCTGGTACAGCGCATCAACGGCGTTGGCCACGGACTCGACCACATGGCCGCTATCCGTCAGGCGGGTTTGCAGGTGATGACGCAACAGCGCTTCATCCTCGACGACCAGCAGTTTCATCTCGCTCTCCCAGGCAAATCAAATACTCCAGAGGCACGATTGACGGACCTCCATGGTTGACGGGCCGCGCCGGATCAATCTCCTGGATTGACCCGGCGCGGCGGTCACACTCGCTTTTCAGAAAGCGTAGTTGGCTGAAAGGTAGGTCTGTGCGCTGCTGGTCAAGCTCAGCGAACCTTGTTTGCTACCACCTCGCTCACTCATTTCGGTGCTGGCGTTACTGCGCAGGTAACGGTACCCCAGCTCAACAGAAGTGTTTTGCGAAACCTGTTGCAGAATGCCTGCCTGTGCACCGATGGCGTAACCGATGTTGCTGTCGCGACTGAAGCCTGGTGATTCCTGGGTCATTTTGGTCAATCCGGCCGAGGCTCCGCCGAACAGCCTGGTATCAGTACCCAGCGGATGGAACAGGTCGAAGCTGCCCAGCAGGTTTTCCTGACGCAGTTTAATGCCATTGTGCGAGCCCGACACGTTATCGTAAGTGGCGTAGTAGCGGCCTTGGCTGTTTTGCTGGCCTACACGCAAGCCCCAAGTGTTGTCCTTGCCAATCACGCCGTCGGCGTTCGGCCTATTCAGGTTATCGTTCAAGGCGTGGGATTTTTTGATCTTGTCGCTGGTCTGCCCATAAGTGAGGCTGGCGAAACTGTCGTTGGAAGCGATCGCTGCGGTGCTAGCGCCGAAGACGGTGAATGCCAGCAGCAGTTTTTTGAATCCAGTCATGGGTGAAGCTCCTCAAGAGTTAGCGTTGTTTTGGCTACGAGGCAAGATTACCCACGCGGCCCTGAACCCACCCTGAACACCCGCTTAACCTGAGCTGAACCATATCCACCCAGATGTTTCGAGGTTTTTCTTGCAGGAGACCGACCATGCGCATGCTCTTCGCCCTCTTCTTACTCGCCGCCAGCGGGCTGGCCCAGGCCGCCATCAAGACTCAGGAAATCCCGTACCAAAGTCCCGACGGCACACGGATGATTGGCTACTACGCCTTTGATGACGCAATAAAAGGTCCGCGTCCCGGTGTCGTGGTGGTACATGAATTCTGGGGGTTGAACGACTACGCCAAGCGTCGCGCCCGCGACCTCGCCGGTCTGGGCTACAGCGCCCTGGCCATCGATATGTATGGCGACGGCAAGAATACCGAGCATCCCAAGGACGCAATGGCCTTCATGCAGGCCGTGCAAAGGGACAACGCAATTGCCAGTGCGCGGTTTCAGGCGGGACTCGAATTGCTCAAGCGACAGGCGCAAACCGATCCGAAAAAGCTTGCCGCCATTGGCTACTGCTTCGGTGGCGGCGTGGTGCTCAATGCCGCTCGCCAGGGTGTTCCTCTGGCGGGTGTCGTGAGTTTCCATGGCGCGCTGGCGACCAATACCCCTGCGACACCAGGCAGCGTCAAGGCGAAAGTCCTCGTCGAACACGGCGCCCAGGACAGCCTGGTCACACCGCAAAACGTCGCGGCCTTCAAGGCCGAGATGGACCAGGCCGGCGCTGACTACCAGTTTGTCAGCCTCGACGGCGCCAAGCACGGTTTCAGCAACCCCGATGCTGATCGCTTGAGCCATGGCGATCATGGCGGGCCGGATATTGGCTACAACAAAGTGGCGGATGAAAAATCGTGGGCGGATATGCAGGCATTTTTCAAGAAGATCTTTAGCAAGTAGATCCCGTATTGAGGGGCTTTTGTGGCAAGCACTACCCAGCATCAAGGCAACCCGGCAAAATGCCCGACATGAATTCCGTCCCTGCCCTGCCCGTTTGCTGCACGCCCCTCGATGCCCATTGGCCGCTGCCGTTGGTGCTGCCCGACGTAGTGCTGCTGAGTACCCACTTCGATACTTCGCAACTGCACAGCGATGACTTCCAGCTCAGCGCTATAGAGGCGCCCGCGAGCATTCAGCGCTCGGTCGCCAAACGCCAGGCAGAATTTCTCGCCGGGCGAATCTGCGCCCGCGCAGCCCTGCATCAATTGGAAGGCCTGAACTTCAGCCCGGCCATCGGTGATGACCGGGCACCTGTGTGGCCTGCGCACATCACCGGTTCGATCACCCACAGCACCGGTCGGGCCGCGGCGATTGTCGCCAGGAAAACCCATTGGCGAGGGTTGGGGATGGACCTGGAAAACCTGCTCAATGCCGAACGTGCCGAACGCCTGGCCGGGGAAATCCTCACTCCGCCGGAAATGCAGCGCATGGCCGCTGGGCGTCGTGATCAACTGGCGTTGCTGGTCACCCTGACTTTTTCAGTGAAAGAGAGCCTGTTCAAGGCGCTTTACCCGATCGTCCAACAACGCTTCTACTTCGAACACGCCGAGGTGCTGGAGTGGAGCGAATCAGGTGAAGTGCGGTTGCGGTTGTTGACCGACCTGTCCGGCGAGTGGCGCAACGGTACCGAGCTCGAGGCACAGTTCGGGGTCAAGGATGGGCAGTTGTTGAGTCTGGTCAGCATCAAGGCCTGAAGACTTCTGCAGCTTGTAAGGGGCTCTTCGCGGGCAAGCCTCGCGCCTACGGCTCTACGTCGATCACAACATGAGGTTCGACAAAAAACCGCTCACCGCCTCTCCTGATTCCTCGGCCAGCTCAAGCTGAAACACGCGCCGCCCAGGCTTTTGCTCTTGCCAATCAACGCCCGGCCGTCGTGCCAATGGATGATCCGCCGCACGATCGACAATCCCAATCCATGGCCGCCCGAGGCCCGGGTCCGGCTGTCGTCGAGTCGCAGGAATGGTGTGAAAATTTTCTCCCAGGCCATTTCCGGAACTCCCGGCCCGTCATCTTCGACATCCACCCGGCAGCGCTGTTGCCCCACCTGATAACTGACGGTGACCCGCGAATGAGCATGGCGCATGGCATTGCTCACCAGATTCTGCAGCGCCCGGTGCAGGTAGCGCGGCTCCGCCTCGACCCACGCGTCGTCACAGTCGGCGGCCGACAGGCACAATCCTCGTTGCACCGTGACGTCGGCGCGCAAGGGCGCCAGCTCCTCGATCACCTGATTGACCAAGGCGTCCAGGTCGATACGCTGGAAATTCAGTGCCGGCGAGCCCTGCTCCAACCGCGCGTAAGTCAGCATCTCGTCGACCAGGCGGTCGAGGTCCTCGATATCGTGATCCATGCCTTCGCAGTATTTTTCCAGGGCTTGCGGTGTCTTGGCCGAGCCGATCATTTCCAGGCCAAAGCGCAGGCGCGCCACCGGCGTGCGCAACTCGTGGGACACGGCACGTACCAGCTCGCGCTGTATGGCCAGCAGTTGTTGCAGGTGCTCGGCCATGCCGTTGAACGCCGACGCCAACCGCCCCACCGAGTCCGCGCCCCGCGTCGGCACACGGGTTTCCAGACTGCCCTTGGCGATCCGCGTGGCCGCCGCTTCCAGCCCGCGCAGACGGCGCTCCAGTTGCCGCACCAGCAGGTAGACGATCAGGCCGATCAGGCTCAGCCCCAGTGCGGCAATCAGCACCAGCCACTCGGGTGGATACGGATTCATCTGGTACAACGGGCCGATTTCCAGCACCCACGGCGTGCCAACCATACCGGCGAACACCCGGATCGAATCGCCCTCCTTGCCCAGCGCCATCACGGTGTCGCCCTCGGACACCCGACGGCTCTGGTCTTCGTCCATGTCGGCTTCCTGGACCGTGACCAGACGCAAATCGAAGCCAAACCCCTTGTCCTTTTTCAATTGCGCCAGGCGCACCGGCTGCTCGCCCACGGGGTAGCGCACCAGCTCGTCCGCCAGGAGGTAAATCGTCGCCCGGGCGAGTTGTTCGCTGATCTGCTGGACATCCCCCGTAAGCACAAGCTGTTCCTGGTCACTGACCAGTCGATAGACTCGGGCCGCATGCGGGCCGGTCTTCTCCACCAGGGCCTGGCCACGCAAGACGCGGGTGCGCTGGGTGAGGTCGAGATCGGTTTGGGCAAAGGTTTTCAGCGCCAGCGGAATCCCCAGCAGCCGCTCCCACACCAGCAACGCCCGCTGGCGCTCGGTCTTGTTCATCGGCTGCAGGTTATCGGCCATCAGCGAAAAGGTGCCGTGGGCCAGTCGTTCCCGGTACTGCTCGCCGCGCACCTGGTTGAGCATGTGCAAGGCCAGCACGCCAAGTACCGCCACCAATATCAGCGCGGCACACATGCCGCCGTAGATACGCAGGAAGATCGAGTTCACGGGGTTGGGTCTACGCAGGCCTCGGGGACAAACAGATAACCTTTGCTGCGCACGGTCTTGATCAGTCGCGGATGGTCCGGGTCATCGCCGATCTTGGGGCGGATGCGCGAGATGCGCACGTCGATGGAACGGTCCTGGCCGTCATAGCCAATGCCGCGCAACGCGGTGAAGATTTCTTCCCGGGACAGGATGCGTCCGGCGTTGGCAACCAGCAGCCAGAGCAAGTCGAATTCGGCGCTGGTCAGTTCGATGCCGCTGTCGTGCAGCCAGGCTTCGCGCAATGCATTGTCCACCACCAGCGGGCCGAATTGCAGGCGTCGTTGTTTTTCCGGGGTCACCTCCGGCGCCTCGCTGCGTCGCAGCAATGCCTGGATGCGCGCCAACAGCAAGCGCGGGCGCACCGGCTTGCACACATAGTCGTCGGCGCCCAGGTCGAGGCCGAGGATCTGGTCGGTGTCGTCGGTGCGAGCGGTGAGCATCAGGATCGGACCGTCATAACGGTCACGAACCTTGCGGCAAATGCTCAGGCCATCTTCGCCTGGCAGCATCAGGTCGAGAATGACCAGGTCCGGTTGTTCCTTGATGATGCGGTTCGCGGCCAGCGCACCATTGCCTTCGATCGATACACGCAGGCCATTGGCTTGCAGGTAATCGCGTGTCAGTTCGGCCAGACGTTGATCGTCCTCCACAATCAATACCTGCCAGGCTTCTTGTTCCACCGGTGACCTCTACTTGCCAGAACGCTCATAAGGAAGGATCCGCCCGTCTTTTTGTAATGATAGGGGTGGATAAATTGGGTACACGCCGACCGATTGTATAAACGTCGCCCACCCAGAACACAAGCCGGCATATACGTTCGGACAACAGAGTTTTTTGTGATAGGGTTCGCGCCCTTAAAAATCCGCTCGGGCGTTTTCGCGGCTTGAAAATCGATGAAAAAAAGCCGGGTCCAGCAGCGTCGCGGCCTGCACGCCGATTCCTTTCACAACACACAATTTACGCACAGGTTTATCCACAGGTAGTACGTTGCAATCACCCCCCAAAACGCATTATCTTGTAGCCCAGCGTAAAAAAAACCCTAGATGTAGGGTTTTTCGTAAAATACCAAACACAAACCGGATACCAAATTCAAGCGCTTTTATTGCCTCTTTCCGGTTGAACCAAACGTAATTTCCAAAGCCCAAAACCGCGCGCGCGGATGGCTACTGTATTTCGGCCCATGGGGTGAAAAACGGTACGGGTGTTGCAGTGCAACTGCCACCTCCCAACTGTCATCTCAAAGGACCAAGGTCTCAGGCCCAAGGCGTGAGACCAAAGACTTCGGCATGGAAGCGGCGCCCAATAGCCCTCTTCCTACTGTCCCGAAGTTGTTATGCCCGGCCTTGGCCGGTTGTAGTGCTTCAGGACGGAACGGTGGGCACCGAGATGGTGCCCAATCAAACATAGAGAATGTGGAGACACCCCCCGATGCAAACCGACACAACTCGCGAGAACCCGCAGGGCACCTTGCCGCAGGCCGCTGATTCGAATTCGGATCTGTCCGCCACCGCGCCGGGCCAGCTGCGTGTGATCAAGCGTAACGGCACTGTCGTTCCTTATACCGATGACAAGATCACCGTCGCCATCACCAAAGCGTTTCTCGCAGTTGAGGGTGGCACCGCTGCCGCTTCGTCGCGCATCCACGATACCGTGGCGCGCCTGACCGAACAGGTCACTGCCACCTTCAAGCGTCGCATGCCATCGGGCGGCACCATCCACATCGAAGAAATCCAGGACCAGGTCGAACTGGCCCTGATGCGTGCCGGCGAGCAAAAAGTCGCTCGCGACTACGTGATCTACCGTGACGCGCGTTCCAAGGAACGCGCCGCCCACGCTCCTGCCGAAGAAGCGGTCAACGCTCACCCGTCGATCCGCATCACCCGCGCAGACGGTAGCCTGGCGCCGCTGGACATGGGCCGCCTGAACACCATCGTTACCGAAGCGTGCGAAGGCCTGGAAGAAGTCGACGGCGACCTGATCCAGCGTGAAACCCTGAAAAACCTGTACGACGGCGTGGCCCTGACCGACGTCAACACCGCCCTGGTGATGACCGCCCGTACCCTGGTCGAGCGTGAGCCGAACTACTCGTTCGTGACCGCGCGCCTGCTGATGGACACCCTGCGTGCCGAAGGCCTGGGCTTCCTCGGTGTTGCCGAAAGCGCGACCCACCACGAGATGGTCGACCTGTATGCCAAGGCCCTGCCTGCCTACATTGCCAAAGGTATCGAATTCGAATTGCTGAACCCGGTCCTGGCCGACTTCGACCTGGAAAAACTCGGCAAGGCGATCAACCACGAACGCGACCAGCAGTTCACCTACCTGGGCCTGCAAACCCTGTACGACCGTTACTTCATCCACAAGGATGGCGTGCGTTTCGAACTGCCGCAGATCTTCTTCATGCGCGTGGCCATGGGCCTGGCGATCGAAGAGAAACAGAAAGAAGACCGTGCGATCGAGTTCTACAACCTGTTGTCGTCCTTCGACTACATGTCGTCGACTCCGACCCTGTTCAACGCCGGTACCCTGCGTCCACAGCTGTCCAGCTGCTACCTGACTACCGTGCCGGATGACCTTTCGGGCATCTACCACGCGATCCACGACAACGCCATGCTGTCGAAATTCGCTGGCGGCCTGGGCAACGACTGGACCCCGGTTCGTGCGCTGGGTTCGTACATCAAGGGCACCAACGGCAAGTCCCAGGGCGTGGTGCCGTTCTTGAAAGTAGTGAACGACACCGCCGTCGCCGTGAACCAGGGTGGCAAGCGCAAAGGCGCTGTCTGTGCCTACCTGGAAACCTGGCACATGGACATTGAAGAGTTCATCGAGCTGCGCAAGAACACCGGTGATGATCGTCGTCGTACCCACGACATGAACACCGCCAACTGGATCCCTGACCTGTTCATGAAGCGCGTCTTTGATGACGGCAAGTGGACCCTGTTCTCGCCGTCCGAAGTGCCGGACCTGCACGACCTGACCGGCAAGGCCTTCGAAGAGCGCTACGAGTACTACGAAGCCCTGACCGAGTACCCAGGCAAGGTCAAGCTGTTCAAGACCATCCAGGCCAAAGACCTGTGGCGCAAGATGCTGTCCATGCTGTTTGAAACCGGCCACCCATGGCTGACCTTCAAGGACCCGTGCAACCTGCGTAGCCCGCAGCAGCACGTCGGCGTGGTCCACAGCTCGAACCTGTGCACCGAGATCACCTTGAACACCAACAAGGACGAGATCGCCGTTTGCAACCTGGGCTCGATCAACCTGCCGAACCACATCGTGGGCGGCAAGCTGGACACCGCCAAGCTGCAACGCACCGTGAACACCGCCGTTCGCATGCTCGACAACGTGATCGACATCAACTACTACTCGGTGCCGCAAGCGAAGAACTCCAACTTCAAGCACCGTCCGGTCGGCCTGGGCATCATGGGCTTCCAGGACGCGCTGTACCTGCAGCACATCCCTTACGGTTCCGACGCTGCCGTCGAGTTCGCCGACAAGTCGATGGAAGCGGTCAGCTACTACGCGATCCAGGCTTCCTGCGACCTGGCTGACGAGCGTGGCGCCTACGAGACGTTCCAGGGTTCGCTGTGGTCCAAGGGCATCCTGCCACTGGATTCGCAACAGATTCTGATCGAGCAGCGCGGCCAGAAGTACATCGATGTCGACCTGAACGAAACCCTGGATTGGGCACCGGTTCGCGCCCGTGTTCAGAAAGGCATCCGTAACTCGAACATCATGGCCATCGCACCGACCGCGACCATCGCCAACATCACTGGCGTTTCGCAGTCGATCGAACCGACCTACCAGAACCTGTATGTGAAGTCGAACCTGTCGGGCGAGTTCACCGTGATCAACCCGTACCTGGTTCGCGACCTGAAGGCTCGCGGCTTGTGGGACTCGGTCATGATCAACGACCTGAAGTACTACGACGGTTCGGTGCAGCAGATCGAGCGCATCCCGCAAGAACTCAAGGAGCTCTATGCAACCGCGTTCGAAGTGGACACCAAGTGGATCGTCGATGCGGCCAGCCGTCGTCAGAAGTGGATCGACCAGGCTCAATCGCTGAACCTGTACATCGCTGGCGCTTCGGGCAAGAAGCTGGACGTGACCTACCGCATGGCCTGGTACCGTGGTCTGAAAACCACCTACTACCTCCGTGCCCTGGCCGCGACCAGCACCGAGAAGTCGACCATCAACACCGGCAAGCTCAACGCTGTTTCCAGCGGTGGCAACCACGGTGACGACTCGGTCCTGGCAGCACCAGCCGGCCCTGCTCCAGTGCCGAAGGCTTGCGCCATCGACGAGCCGGATTGCGAAGCTTGCCAATAAGCTGAGCCGGTAACACAAGACCCCCGACAGGCCCCTGGCTTGTCGGGGGTTTTCTTTTGCCCACGAAAAAGATCGCAGCCTCGCTTCGCTCGTCAGCTCCTACATTGAAAATGCGATCCCTGTAGGAGCTGACG
>NZ_JBYTEO010000092.1:0-20339 GCF_058791355.1 Pseudomonas sp. EB271-G4-1 | reverse complement strand
CCCCCCCCCCCCCCCCCCCCCCCCCCCCCCCCCCCCCCCCCCCCCCCCCCCCCCCCCCCCCCCCCCCCGCTCCCACATTTAGAACTGTGTCGTTCCATTTAAACGGCAACATTCATGAACCCCTGCGACCGCGCCAGCGTAAAGAGGCTCAACACCTGCCAGCTCTGCTCGCGCTGAAACCGGCCGGTGATGAACGGTGCGATCGGGCCGCCCGGTGCGTCTATTGGCTGCAGACTGTCGCGGGCAAAGTGCTGCAAGCCGAAGACTTCATCGACCAGCAACCCGGCAAACACCTCGTCATGTTCCACCACCAATACGCGCCGCTGCTTGCGCGTCGCCGAGATTTCCAGGCCAAAAAAACCGCACAAATCAATGATCGGCAACAAACGCCCGCGCAGATTGGCCACGCCCTTTACCCAGGACTTGACCCCCGGCACCAGCGTAAAACGCGGCTCGTGCAACACTTCACCGATTTCGCCCATGGGCGCGACGTACCACTGTTCGCCCAAGCGAAAACCGATGCCGCTCCAGCTGTCCTGGCGGGCGGGCTGGGACGGCAAGTCCGCCGCCAGCAAGCGACAACGCCGGTCGATCTGCAATAGCAGTTCGAAGGCGGTCAGTGATTCGCTCATGGCCCTGTGATCAACCGGCCAGCACGTTGTTCAAGGTCTTGATCAGGGTATCTTCGTCAACCGGCTTGGTCAGGTAGTCCTTGGCCCCTTGGCGCGTACCCCAGACCTTGTCGGTTTCCTGATCCTTGGTGGTGATGATAATCACCGGGATGTGCCCGGTTTCCGGATCTTTGGTCAACTGGCGAGTCGCCTGGAAGCCATTGAGTCCGGGCATGACGATGTCCATCAGCACTGCGTCGGGTTTTTCCTGGCGGGCCAGCGCCACGCCGTCTGCGCCGTTTTCGGCTTTCAATACTTCATGACCGTGCTTCTCCAGCATGCCGGTCAATTTGTACATTTCGGTCGGCGAATCATCGACGATCAGGATACGTGCCATGGTCTTCCCCATTCTTGTCGGCGCAGGGCCCAATGGCCGAGCGTCACTGTAGGTGTCTTACTGCGGCAAAACAGCGGCAAAGCCCGGAACATGGGCCTGGATCGCGCTCAGCAGCTCTTCCTTGCTGAAAGGCTTGGTCAAAAACTGGTCGGAGCCGACAATGCGCCCCTTGGCCTTGTCGAACAGCCCGTCCTTGGACGACAGCATAATCACTGGCGTGCACTTGAATGCACTGTTGTTCTTGATTAACGCGCAGGTCTGATAGCCATCCAGGCGCGGCATCATGATGTCGACAAAGATGATGCCGGGGTGGTGATCGACGATCTTGGCCAACGCATCGAACCCGTCGATGGCCGTGATGACCTCACAACCCACATTCTTGAGCAGTGTTTCGGCGGTGCGGCGAATCGTCTTCGAATCGTCGATCACCATGACCTTCAAGGCGCTGGGTTGCTGTTCCATAGTTGCTCTACCGTCGCCTTTAGGAATCTATTTGTCCATCTGCGGGGCGTCGAGGACTCAAAACCCTTGATGTTCAAGGGCCGGCACGACATGGCAGCCTTTTTAGCACAGTCTCCAAATCCAATCTATCGGCCGGCCCCGGCAGTGGTTTTTCCTTGACCGGGAACACACTCAGCGCCACTCTGACGCCACTTTTATACGGTCCTTTGTAGGAGCGAGCATGCCCGCGATGGTCGTCAACGATGACGCGTACTGGCTGGATGAGCGCGGCGTTCTGAAGTCCATCGCGAGCATGCTCGCTCCTACAAGGTCGCCATAGCCCCCCAATTTCGAGGAATAACCCATGAGCGTTCGTGTCGGGATTGTCATGGATCCTATTGCCAGCATCTCCTATAAAAAGGATAGCTCGCTGGCCATGCTGCTGGCTGCACAGAAACGCGGCTGGGAACTGTTCTACATGGAGCAGCGCGACCTGTACCAGGCCGAAGGCCAGGCACGGGCGCGGATGCGCCCGCTGAAAGTGTTCGCCAACCCGGAAAAATGGTTCGAGCTGGAAGCCGAGCAGGACAACCTGCTGAGCGACCTGGACGTGATCCTGATGCGCAAGGATCCGCCTTTCGACATGGAATTCGTCTATACCACCTATTTGCTGGAACAGGCCGAGAATGCTGGCGTACTGGTGGTCAACAAGCCGCAAAGCCTGCGTGACTGCAACGAAAAACTGTTCGCCACGCTGTTTCCGCAGTGCACGCCTCCGACTATCGTCAGCCGTCGCCCTGACGTATTGCGTGAATTCGCCGACCATCATGGCGATGTGATTCTCAAGCCACTCGACGGCATGGGCGGATCCTCGATCTTCCGCCACACCGCCGGCCACCCGAACCTGTCGGTGATCCTCGAAACCCTGACCCTGCACGGCCAGCAGCAAATCATGATCCAGGGCTACCTGCCGGCCATCGTCGATGGCGACAAACGCATCCTGATGATCGACGGCGAGCCGGTGGACTACTGCCTGGCGCGCATTCCTGCTGCCGGCGAAACCCGTGGCAACCTTGCAGCCGGTGGCCGCGGCGAAGCCCGTCCATTGACCGAGAAGGATCGCTGGATTGCGGCGCAAGTCGGTCCGACCCTGCGCGAAAAAGGCCTGCTGTTCGTCGGCCTCGATGTGATCGGCGAGCACCTGACCGAAATCAACGTCACCAGCCCGACCTGCATTCGCGAAATCGACAATGCCTTCGGCACCGATATTGGCGGCATGTTGATGGATGCCATCGATCAGAAGCTCAAGGCCCGTTGATAAGCCAAACCAACATTGCGTTATCATGCGCGGCCTGTGAAAACGCGATGTTGGTTTCCTTGTCATGACCCTCCCGTCCGATCTGCCCCCCGAACTCGCCCACCACGGCGTGCGCCCGGCCGATCGCCTCGGTTTTACCCTGTTCCTGGCGGCGCTGATCCACCTGGCATTACTGCTGGGTGTCGGTTTCACAATGGTCGAGCCCAAGCAGATCAGCAAAACCCTGGAAATCACCCTCGCCACCTTCAAAAGCGAAAAGAAACCGGAAAAGGCTGACTTCCTCGCCCAGGAAAACCAGCAAGGCAGCGGCACCCTGGACAAGAAGGCCATCCCCAAGACCACCGAGATCGCGCCTTTCCAGGACAACAAGGTACAAAAAGTCACGCCACCGCCCGCCGCCAAGCCAGAACAGAAGGACGCCCCGCCCAAGGCAGCCGTGACCACCGTCGCACCCAAGCCAAAGAAAGCCCCGACAAAAACGGAGGAGCCCAAGCCCGTCACCAAACCTGTGGTGGCGGCACCGACATTCGACAGCGAACAGCTGTCCAGCGACATCGCCAGCCTCGAAGCCGAACTGGCCCAAGAACAACAGTTGTACGCCAAGCGCCCGCGCATCCACCGCCTGAGCGCCGCCTCGACCATGCGCGACAAGGGCGCCTGGTATAAAGACGAGTGGCGTAAAAAAGTCGAGCGCATCGGCAACCTCAATTACCCTGACGAAGCCCGGCGCAAGCAGAT
Source organism: Pseudomonas sp. EB271-G4-1 (assembly GCF_058791355.1). NCBI lineage: Bacteria > Pseudomonadati > Pseudomonadota > Gammaproteobacteria > Pseudomonadales > Pseudomonadaceae > Pseudomonas > Pseudomonas sp. EB271-G4-1. Next base: position 16,834 of record NZ_JBYTEO010000092.1, on the reverse strand, counting down.
CTACGGCAACTTGCGCCTGATGGTCTCGATCAACCGCGATGGCTCGCTGTATGAGGTGCTGGTACTGGAGTCGTCCGGACAACCGCTGCTGGACCAGGCGGCCCAGCGCATCGTGCGCCTGGCAGCGCCGTTCGCCCCCTTTACCGGGGACCTGTCGGACATCGATCGCCTGGAAATCATCCGCACGTGGAAATTTGCACGCGGGGACCGACTCTCCAGTAATTAATTGAAGATCAAAAGATCGCAGCCTGCGGCAGCTCCTACATGTGGAATGCATTTCCCTGTAGGAGCTGCCGCAGGCTGCGATCTTTTGACGTGCTTCGGCTTGTCAGTTCGTCCCTCCAACGCCACACTAGCGTTCATGAAAAACGTCAGCCCCAGCTACCTCAAGCATCACTTCCTGATCGCCATGCCTCACATGGTCGACCCGAACTTTGCGCACACCTTGACCTACATCGTCGAGCACACGGCCAATGGTGCCATGGGGCTGGTGGTCAACCGTCCGCAGGACCTCAACCTGGCCGATATCCTCGAGCAATTGCGTCCGGACATCGAGCCGCCCGCGCTCTGCCAGCACGTGCCGATCTTCATCGGCGGTCCGGTACAGACCGATCGTGGTTTTGTCCTGCACCCCAAGGGCCAGAGTTTTCAAGCGACCGTTGATCTGGAAGGCGAGCTGTCCCTGTCCACCTCCCAGGACGTGCTGTTCGCCATTGCCGATGGCGTCGGCCCGGCGAAAAGCGTTATCACGCTGGGTTATGCCGGATGGGAAGCCGGGCAACTGGAGGCCGAACTGGCCCAGAACGCCTGGCTGACTTGCCCGTACGACGCCGACATCCTGTTCAACACCAGCAGCGAGCTGCGCCTGGAAGCGGCAGCCAAGCACCTGGGCGTCAATCTCAGCCTGCTCACCAGCCAGGCGGGGCACGCCTGATGGCCCTGCGGTTGATTCTGGGATTCGACTACGGCACCAAGCAGATCGGCGTTGCGGTTGGCCAGGTCATTACCGGCCAGGCCCGCGAGCTGTGCACCTTGAAGGCACAAAATGGTATTCCCGACTGGGATCAGGTAGAAGCGCTGATCAAGGAGTGGAAACCCGACGCCGTGGTGGTCGGCCTGCCGCTGAACATGGACGGCACACCCAGCGACATGTGCGCCCGCGCGGAAAAATTCGCCCGACGCCTGAACGGTCGCTTCAACCTGCCCTTCTATACCCACGATGAACGCCTGACCACCTTCGAAGCCAAGGGCGAACGCCTGGCCCGGGGCGGACAGAAAGGCAGCTACCGCGATAACCCGGTGGATGCCATCGCCGCCGCCCTGCTGCTGCAAGGCTGGCTCGACGAGAACAGCGCATTGTTCCAATCCTAATCCTGAAGAGCCGTCACCCGTCTCTTTTAGCTACAACCCGAGCCACCTCCCGCAACGATCCGGCTCGGGCCCAAGAAGGAGCAACCATGAGCCTGCCCAATCCCGCCGAACTGATCAGCCAGATGGCGACTGATCTCAAGGCACACCTGGAACACCGTGGCATCAGCGAACCGCGCTACATCGGCATTCGTACCGGTGGCGTGTGGGTTGCCCAGGCCCTGCTCAAGGAGCTGGGCAGCGCCGAACCGCTTGGCACACTGGACGTGTCCTTCTACCGCGACGACTTCAGCCAGAACGGCCTGCACCCGCAAGTGCGGCCGTCGGCCCTGCCGTTTGAGATCGAAGGCCAACACCTGGTGCTGATCGACGACGTGTTGATGAGCGGGCGGACCATCCGCGCCGCCCTGAACGAACTGTTTGACTACGGCCGCCCGGCCAGCGTGACCCTGGTATGCCTGCTGGACCTGGATGCCGGTGAACTGCCGATCCGCCCCAACGTACTGGGCGCGACCTTGTCCCTGGCAGCCCACGAGCGGGTGAAACTGTCGGGGCCGGAACTCAAGCTCGAACTGCAAGACCTCGCCCTTTAATTCGCCCTATTGAGAGTCCCCCTCGCGATGACGCCTCTAGATACCAAGCGCCCGCTGCAGCTCAATGATCAGGGCCAGCTGCGCCACTTCCTCTCGCTCGACGGTTTGCGCCGCGAGCTGCTGACGGAAATCCTCGACACCGCCGACTCGTTCCTCGAAGTTGGCGCACGGGCAGTGAAGAAAGTCCCGTTGCTGCGCGGCAAGACCGTGTGCAACGTATTCTTCGAAAACTCCACCCGCACCCGCACCACCTTCGAACTGGCGGCGCAACGGCTGTCGGCGGACGTGATCACCCTGAACGTGTCGACATCGTCGGCAAGCAAGGGCGAAACCCTGCTCGACACGCTGCGCAACCTGGAGGCCATGGCCGCCGACATGTTCGTCGTGCGCCACGGTGATTCCGGCGCTGCACACTTCATCGCCGAACATGTTTGCCCACAGGTGGCGATCATCAACGGCGGCGACGGCCGTCACGCTCACCCGACCCAGGGCATGCTCGACATGCTCACCATCCGCCGGCACAAGGGCGGCTTCGAAAACCTTTCGGTGGCCATCGTCGGCGACATCCTGCACTCGCGGGTTGCACGCTCGAACATGCTGGCCCTGAAAACCCTGGGTTGCCCGGACATCCGCGTGATTGCGCCGAAGACCCTGCTGCCGATCGGCATCGAGCAATACGGCGTGAAGGTCTACACCGACATGACCGAAGGCCTCAAAGACGTCGACGTGGTGATCATGCTGCGCCTGCAGCGTGAGCGTATGACCGGCGGCCTACTGCCGAGCGAGGGCGAGTTCTACCGCCTGTTCGGCCTGACCACCGCGCGCCTGGCTGGCGCCAAACCCGATGCCATCGTCATGCACCCGGGGCCGATCAACCGAGGGGTGGAAATCGAATCGGCGGTAGCCGACGGTCCACACTCGGTGATCCTCAACCAAGTGACCTACGGCATCGCGATTCGCATGGCCGTCCTGTCCATGGCCATGAGCGGTCAGACTGCGCAACGCCAATTCGAGCAGGAGAACGTTCAGTGAAGCTCAGCATTCTCGGGGCCCGCGTCATCGATCCGGCCAGCGGCCTGGATCAAGTCACCGATATCCACATTGAAGCCTGCAAGATCGTCGCCATTGGCGCCGCCCCAGCCGGTTTTGTCGCTGTCGACACCCTCGATGCCAAAGGCCTGGTGGCCGCCCCTGGCCTGGTCGACCTCAATGTCGCCCTGCGTGAACCGGGCTACAGCCGCAAAGGTTCGATTACCAGCGAAACCCGCGCCGCCGCTGCCGGTGGCGTGACCAGCCTGTGCTGCCCGCCAAAGACCAAACCGGTGCTGGACACCTCGGCCGTGGCCGAGCTGATCCTCGACCGCGCCCGCGAAGCCGGTAACGCTAAAGTGTTCCCGATCGGCGCACTGAGCAAAGGCCTGGACGGCGAACAGCTTGCAGAGCTGGTTGCCTTGCGCGATGCCGGCTGCGTGGCCTTCGGCAACGGCCTGGAGAGCTTCCGCAACACCCGCACCTTGTGCCGGGCACTGGATTACGCGGCCACCTTCGATCTCACGGTGATCTTCAACTCCCAGGACCACGACCTGGCGGAAGGCGGCCTGGCTCATGAAGGACCGACCGCGAGCTTCCTCGGCCTGCCGGGCATTCCGGAAACCGCTGAAACCGTGGCCCTCGCCAGGGACTTGCTGCTGGTCGAACAGACGGGCGTGCGTGCGCATTTCAGCCAGCTGACCAGCGCACGTGGTGTAGCGCTGATCGCCCAAGCCCAACAACGCGGCCTGAAGGTCACGGCGGATGTCGCCCTGTACCAGTTGATACTGACCGACGAAGCGTTGATCGATTTCAGCAGCCTCTATCACGTGCAGCCGCCGCTGCGCACCCGCGCCGACCGTGAGGGTTTGCGCGCAGCCGTGAAGTCCGGCGTGGTCTCGGCCATTTCCAGCCATCACCAACCCCACGAACGGGACGCCAAACTGGCACCGTTCGGGGCTACCGAGCCCGGCATCAGCAGTGTGGAACTGCTGCTGCCGCTGGCGATGACACTGGTGGAAGACGGCTTGCTCGACCTGCCGACGCTGCTGGCGCGACTCAGTGCCGGCCCTGCGGAGGCCTTGCGCCTGCCAGCGGGCAAGCTGGCGGTGGGCGGCGCAGCGGATATCGTGCTATTCGACCCTGCAGCCTCGACCGTGGCCGGGGAGACCTGGCTGTCCAAAGGCGAGAACTGCCCATTCATTGGCCACAGCCTCCCGGGTGTGGTGCGCTACACCCTGGTGGATGGCCGGATCAGCCACCAGGCTTAAAACCGCGTCGCCTGCATTCGCGAGCAGGCTCGCTCCCACAAGGACCGCATCAATCCTGTGGGAGCGAGCCTGCTCGCGAAGACTTACTGGAAGGCGCCTCTGTTCTGCGCGTTGCGAATGGACACCTGGTCATTCAGCGTCCAGAAGTCATACAACACCCCCAGAAAGAACAACCCACCCGTCACCAGGTACAGCAACCCGCTGATCCACTTCCCCTGATACATCCGGTGCACGCCGAACACCCCAAGAAACGTCAGCAGAATCCACGCCACGTTGTATTCAATCGGTCCAGCAGTAAATCGCAGGTCTGCTTCACGGTCCATGGCCGGAATCAGGAACAGGTCGATCAACCAGCCAATCCCCAGCAAACCGAAGGTGAAGAACCAGATCGTCCCGGTCACCGGCTTGCCGTAATAAAAGCGATGGGCACCGGTAAATCCAAAAATCCACAGCAGGTAACCAATCACCTTGCTGTGCGTGTCCTGATGCGGGACGGGGGGTTGATAGGTGTTCATGGATGACCTCGATTCACGCGATAGATAAATATTCTTTAAATCTTTGTGACTTTTTTACGAGCAGCCGACGTATGGCAAATGCTACCGTCACTCTCGCCAAACCCTTATAGCACCTGACTTCTGTCGGACAATCGCGTCAATTTACCGCTTATTTGGTTCCGTTAGACCCCGATGGAATCGACCAACGGCCTCAGAATGCCAAAAAAAGCTGTTATAAAGTTGCGCGCTAACACATACGAGCCCTGCCTAATGCGTCCATTTTTCAAGACATGGCTAACCATTTGCCTATTATTGCCACTGGCCGCCCACGCCACCAATCGTGAGCAACGTCTTCCGAACGTTAATGGTTACACCCCAAAATCCCATGCGGCTGCTCCTTCGAGCAAAAGCAAGAAATCGGTAAAGCTGGCTCCACAGCTGGCCAGCAAGAGCAGCCTGGTGCCGCCAATGGCGACCCGGGAAAGCAGCAACGTGCTGAGCCGCGCCGTTAACGTCCTGGGTACACCGTACCGTTGGGGCGGCAGCAGCCCGAGCAAAGGCTTCGACTGCAGCGGCCTGGTGAAATACGCGTTCAACGACGCCACGTTTGACCTGCCACGCACCTCCAATGCCATGGCCAGCGGCCACGGCGAGAAAGTCGATCGCAACGACTTGAAGCCCGGCGACCTGATTTTCTTCAACATCAAGAGTCGTCGAGTCAATCACGTTGCCATCTATTTGGGCAACGACCGCTTCATCCACGCGCCACGCCGTGGCAAGTCGGTGAGCATCGACACCCTGAAGAAACCGTACTGGGAAAAACACTACGTCGTGGCCAAGCGGGTTCTGCCGAAAGACCAGAAAGCGTTGCAGGTTGTTCAGCGCTAACCTGAAGCAAGATCAAAAGATCGCAGCCTGCGGCAGCTCCTACACAGGGACTCGCGTTTCCCTGTAGGAGCTGCCGCAGGCTGCGATCTTTTGCTTTAAACGCCATCAGAAATTATCCGGCGACCGCGCCTTCTCCCGCGCCTGCTCGCGACTGACCAAGCCCTTGGTCACCAGGTCCCTCAGGCCCATATCCAGCGTCTGCATCCCCAGCGACCCGCCCGCCTGAATCGACGAATACATCTGTGCCACCTTGTCTTCACGGATCAGGTTACGGATTGCCGATGTCCCGAGCATGATCTCGTGGGCTGCGACCCGCCCTCCCCCGATCTTCTTGACCAGGGTCTGGGACACCACCGCCAGCAATGACTCGGAAAGCATCGAACGCACCATCGACTTCTCGTCCCCGGGGAACACGTCGATGATCCGGTCGATGGTTTTCGCCGCCGAGGTCGTGTGCAGCGTGCCGAACACCAAATGGCCAGTCTCGGCGGCGGTCAATGCCAGGCGGATGGTTTCCAGGTCACGCATTTCCCCCACCAGGATCACGTCCGGGTCTTCGCGCAGGGCCGAACGCAAGGCGGTGGCGAAACTGCGGGTATCACGATGAACTTCACGCTGATTGATCAGGCATTTGCGCGATTCGTGAACGAACTCGATAGGGTCTTCGATAGTGAGGATGTGGTGATGGCGGTGGTTGTTAAGATAATCGATCATCGCTGCCAAGGTGGTGGACTTGCCGGACCCCGTCGGCCCTGTCACCAGGACCAGGCCACGCGGCGCGTCGGTCATCTTGCGGAACACCTCGCCCATGCCCAGCTCTTCCATACTCTGGACCCTGGACGGGATCGTGCGGAAAACCGCTCCAGCGCCTCGACTCTGATTGAAGGCATTGACCCGGAATCGCGCGACGCCGGGCACCTCAAAGGAAAAGTCGGTTTCCAGGTGCTTCTCAAAGGCCACCCGCTGGGTGTCGTTCATGATGTCGTAGATCAGTGCCTGCACCTCCTTGTGCTCCAGGGCCGGCAAGTTGATGCGCCGCACATCGCCATCGACACGGATCATTGGCGGCAGGCCTGCCGACAAATGCAGGTCGGATGCGCCTTGTTTGGCGCTGAACGCCAGCAACTCAGTGATATCCATAGCACCCCTCAATTCCAGTAGAATGCCGCCAACCTCAGACCGCTGGCGCCTCTTGAATGTCCACGATAGCAGACAACATTGAACGGGTTGGTTCACGTATTCGTGCCGCCGCCCTCGCCGCCCACCGCGATGAAAACAGCGTCCAGTTGCTGGCCGTCAGCAAGACCAAACCCGCCCAGGCGCTGCGTGAAGCCTATGCCGCGGGCCTGCGCGATTTTGGCGAGAACTACCTGCAGGAGGCATTGGGCAAGCAGGCGGAACTGACCGACCTGCCCTTGATCTGGCACTTCATCGGCCCCATTCAATCGAACAAGACTCGCGCAATCGCCGAGCACTTCGCCTGGGTGCATTCCGTGGATCGCCTGAAAATTGCGCAACGCCTGTCCGAACAACGCCCCGCCGATCTGCCGCCCTTGAACATCTGCATCCAGGTCAACGTCAGCGGTGAAGCCAGCAAGTCCGGCTGCACACCGGAGGACCTGCCGGCCTTGGCCAATGCCATCAGCGCCTTGCCGCGCCTGAAGTTGCGCGGGCTGATGGCAATTCCCGAACCGACCGAAGATCGTGCTGCCCAGGATGCCGCTTTTGCTGCCGTGCAAAGCTTGCAGGCCAGCCTGAACTTGCCACTCGACACACTTTCCATGGGGATGAGCCACGACCTTGAGTCAGCTATCGCCCAAGGTGCCACTTGGGTCCGTGTCGGTACGGCCCTGTTTGGCGCCAGAGATTACGGTCAACCTTGACCCTCTTTATAAGGACCTGACATGAGCAAGACACGTATTGCCTTTATCGGTGCCGGCAACATGGCCGCCAGCCTGATCGGCGGCCTGCGGGCCAAAGGCCTGGAACCGGCGCAGATCCGCGCCAGCGATCCGGGAGAAGAAACCCGTGCCCGCGTGAGCGCCGAACACGGCATCGAAGTATTCGCCGACAATGCCCAGGCCATCGAGGGCGCCGATGTGGTCGTGCTGGCGGTCAAGCCCCAGGCGATGAAGGCTGTCTGTGAAGCCCTTCGCCCAAGCCTGAAACCCGGGCAACTGGTGGTATCGATTGCCGCCGGCATCACCTGCGCCAGCATGAACAACTGGCTCGGCGCCCAGCCGATCGTGCGCTGCATGCCCAACACGCCGGCGCTGCTGCGTCAGGGCGTGAGCGGCCTGTTCGCCACCAATCAGGTGACCGCCGAACAGCGCCAGCAAGCTCAAGAGCTGCTATCGGCGGTTGGTGTTGCCCTGTGGCTGGACGAGGAACAACAGCTGGATGCGGTCACCGCCGTTTCCGGCTCGGGCCCTGCGTACTTTTTCCTGCTGATCGAAGCCATGACCGCCGCCGGCGTGAAACTCGGCCTGCCGGCAGACATCGCCGCGCAACTGACCCTGCAAACCGCCTTGGGCGCCGCCCACATGGCGGTGTCCAGCGACGTAGACGCCGCCGAGCTGCGTCGCCGCGTCACTTCGCCTGCCGGCACGACCGAAGCCGCGATCAAATCGTTCCAGGCCAATGGCTTCGAAGCACTGGTCGAAAAAGCCCTGGGCGCCGCCGCGCATCGTTCGGCCGAGATGGCTGAGCAACTCGGTCGCTAATCAGCACTTAATAAGGAATCAACAATGCTCGGACTCAATGACGCTGCCATTTTTGTGATCCAGACCTTGGGCAGCCTGTATCTTTTGATCGTGTTGCTGCGTTTCATCCTGCAATTGGTGCGGGCGAACTTCTACAACCCGCTCTGCCAATTCGCCGTCAAGGCCACGCAACCCCTGCTAAAGCCGCTGCGCCGGGTTATCCCGAGCATGTTCGGGCTGGACATGTCCTCGCTGGTGCTGGCCCTGATCGTGCAAATGGTGCTGTTCGCGGTCATCCTGCTGCTCAGTGGTTACTCGGTCGATGTACTGTTCCTGGCCCCCTGGGCGCTGATCGGCATCTTCGCGCTGTTTTTGAAGATCCTGTTCTGGGCAATGATCATCAGCGTGATTCTGTCCTGGGTCGCTCCGGGAAGCCACAATCCAGGCGCAGAACTGGTCCAGCAGATCACTGAACCGGTGCTCGCGCCGTTCCGCCGGATCATTCCGAACCTGGGCGGCCTCGACATCTCGCCGATCTTCGCCTTCATCGCACTGCAGTTGCTGCAGAGCTGGCTGATTCCGCGCCTGGCTTACTACGCGCTGATGCCAAAAGAACTGTTTGGCCTGATCTGATCCTGCTGCACGACGGTGATCGTTCCCACGCTCTGCGTGGGAATGCCTCAACGGACGCTCCGCGTCCGGCTCTGGATGTGACGCGGAGCGTCACGGGCTGCATTCCCACGCAGAGCGTGGGAACGATCATCTCGGCTAGTCGCTTGCTGCTATGGGCAGCGGTCTTTAGACTTACGCCTCATTTCAACGAGAGCAGGGTCGATGCCAGCTGCCTTTCCCCCCGATTCTGTTGGTCTGGTGACGCCGCAAGTGGCGCACTTCAGCGAACCCCTGGCGTTGGCCTGCGGCCGTTCGCTCGCGGCCTATGACCTGGTCTACGAGACCTACGGCACCCTGAACGCCACGGCGAGCAACGCCGTGCTGATCTGCCACGCCTTGTCCGGCCACCACCATGCCGCCGGCTATCACAGCCCCGACGACCGTAAACCCGGTTGGTGGGACAGCTGCATCGGCCCCGGCAAGCCCATCGACACCAACAAGTTCTTCGTGGTCAGCCTGAACAACCTCGGCGGCTGCAATGGCTCCACCGGCCCGAGCAGCATCAACCCGGAGACAGGCAAGCCGTTCGGTGCCGATTTCCCGGTGCTAACCGTTGAAGATTGGGTGCACAGCCAGGCACGCCTGGCGGACCGGCTGGGCATCGCGCAATTCGCCGCTGTGATCGGCGGCAGCCTCGGCGGCATGCAGGCGATGCAATGGAGCATCACCTACCCTGATCGCATCCGCCACTGCCTGGCCATCGCCTCGGCACCCAAGCTGTCGGCGCAAAATATCGCCTTCAACGAAGTAGCACGCCAGGCAATCCTCACCGATCCGGAGTTCCACGGCGGTTCGTTCCAGGAACGAGGCGTGATCCCCAAGCGCGGGCTGATGCTGGCGCGCATGGTTGGGCACATCACCTACCTGTCCGACGACTCCATGGGCGAGAAATTCGGGCGCGGCCTGAAAAGCGAGAAGCTCAACTACGATTTCCACAGCGTCGAGTTCCAGGTGGAAAGCTACCTGCGCTATCAGGGTGAGGAGTTTTCCGGGCGTTTCGACGCCAACACTTACCTGTTGATGACCAAGGCCCTGGACTACTTCGATCCGGCGGCCAACTTCGACGATGACCTGGCGAAAACCTTCGCCAACGCCACCGCCAAGTTCTGCGTGATGTCGTTCACCACCGACTGGCGTTTCTCCCCTGCCCGTTCGCGGGAACTGGTGGACGCACTGATGGCCGCACGCAAGGACGTCTGCTACCTGGAAATCGACGCGCCGCAAGGCCACGACGCCTTCCTGATTCCGATTCCGCGCTACTTGCAGGCGTTCGGCAATTACATGAACCGCATTACGTTGTGAGATAGCCATGAGAGCTGATCTGGAAATCATCCAGGAATGGATCCCCGCGGGCAGCCGCGTGCTCGACCTCGGTTGCGGCAACGGCGAACTGCTGACCTGGCTGCGCGACAACAAACAGGTCACCGGCTATGGCCTGGAAAACGACGCGGACAATATTGCCGAGTGCGTGGCCAAGGGCATCAACGTCATCGAGCAGGACCTGGACAAGGGCCTGGGCAACTTCGCCAGCAACAGCTTCGACATCGTGGTCATGACCCAGGCGCTGCAAGCGGTGCACTACCCGGACAAGATCCTCGACGAAATGCTGCGCGTCGGTCGCCAGTGCATCATCACGTTCCCGAATTTTGGTCACTGGCGCTGCCGCTGGTACTTGGCGAGCAAGGGCCGGATGCCGGTTTCCGAGTTCCTGCCCTACACCTGGTACAACACGCCGAACATCCACTTCTGCACCTTCGCCGACTTTGAAGCCTTGTGTCTCGAACGTGAAGCCAAGGTCATTGATCGGCTGGCAGTGGATCAACAGCATCGGCACGGGTGGGCCAGTAAGCTTTGGCCTAATCTGTTAGGTGAGATCGGTATATACCGCGTCAGCAGCCCGGGGCTTGCAGACCACAAGGTTGCAGTCTGAATCACCACATTTCGAGGAGAACGATCATGGGTCGTCTAGCGCTGCTTCTTCTTACTGCTTGCCTGAGCTTCACGGCCATGGCCGCCGATGCGATCAAAGGTGATCGCCAGGAAAAATTCGGCGACGTGACAGTGCACTACAACACCTTCAACTCCACGTTCCTGACGCCGGACATCGCCAAGGCCGCGGAGCTAACCCGTAGCAAGAACCAGGGCGTGATCAACGTTTCCGTGCTCAAGGACGGCAAGCCGCAGATGGCTCAAGTCAGCGGCACGGTCAAGGACCTGACCAGCCAAAGCGTGCCACTGAACTTCAAGCAGATTACCGAGCAAGGCGCGATCTACTACATCGCCCAATACCCGGTCCCGCAGCAGGAAACCCGCACCTTCGAGATCAAGGTGCAGACCGGTGACAAAATCAACACCATCAATTTCAACCAAGAGCTCTTCCCCGGCGAATGATCAACTTCACGCAACTCGTATTGGCCAGCCATAACGCCGGCAAACTCAAGGAACTCCAGGCCATGCTCGGCGAATCGGTGCAACTGCGTTCGATCGGCGAGTTCAGCAGCGTGGAGCCTGAAGAAACCGGTCTGTCGTTCGTCGAGAACGCCATCCTCAAGGCCCGCAATGCCGCGCGCATTTCCGGCCTGCCGGCCCTGGCGGACGATTCCGGGCTGGCGGTGGATTTCCTTGGCGGTGCGCCAGGCATCTACTCGGCGCGTTATGCCGATGGCAAGGGCGATGCGGCGAACAACGCCAAGCTGCTCGATGTGTTGAAAGACGTGCCTGAAGCTGAACGTGGCGCCCAGTTCGTCTGCGTGCTTGCGCTGGTGCGGCATGCCGACGATCCGCTGCCGATTCTCTGCGAAGGCCTGTGGCACGGACGCATCCTGACCCAGGCCAGCGGCGAACACGGTTTCGGCTACGACCCGTTGTTCTGGGTGCCGGAGCGTGATTGCTCCAGCGCCGAGCTCAGTCCGGGCGACAAGAACCAGATCAGCCACCGCGCCCGTGCAATGGATCTGCTGCGCCAGCGACTGGGCTTGAAATGACCCGTGAATCCTCCGCGTCGTCGTTGATCTTCGGCGGCGCCGCGCAATCGCCTCGGGCCGCCCTGCCTGTGCTGCCGCCCTTGGCGCTGTACATCCACATCCCGTGGTGCGTACGTAAATGCCCTTATTGCGACTTCAACTCCCACACCGCCAGCCCCGTGCTCCCGGAAGAAGAGTATGTCGACGCATTACTGGCTGACCTCGATCAGGACCTGCACGCTGTCTACGGCCGTGAGCTGAGCTCGATCTTTTTCGGTGGCGGCACGCCCAGCCTGTTCAGTGCCCAGGCCTTAGGTCGCCTGCTCAAAGGCGTGGAGCAACGCATTGCCTTTGCCAGCGACATCGAGATCACTCTGGAAGCCAATCCGGGGACCTTCGAACAAGAGAAGTTCATCGCCTACCGAGCGCTGGGCATCAATCGCCTGTCGATTGGCATCCAGAGTTTCCAGCAAGAAAAACTCAATGCCTTGGGTCGTATCCACAACGGTGATGAGGCCGTACGCGCCGCCGGCATGGCTCGTCAAGCGGGGTTCGATAACTTCAACCTTGACTTGATGCATGGCTTGCCCGATCAATCGCTGGAAGACGCCCTGAGCGACTTGCGCCAAGCCATCGCCCTGAAGCCGACCCACCTCTCCTGGTATCAGCTGACCCTGGAGCCGAACACCGTATTCTGGAACCAGCCCCCGACGCTGCCGGAAGACGACACCCTATGGGATATCCAGGAAGCCGGGCAGGCGCTGTTGGCTGAACACGGTTACGCGCAGTATGAAGTCTCGGCTTATGCCCAGCCGGGTCGCCCGGCGCGGCATAACCTCAATTACTGGAGCTTTGGCGACTTCATCGGCATAGGTGCCGGTGCCCACGGCAAGCTCAGCCATCCGGACGGACGCATTATCCGCACCTGGAAGACCCGCCTGCCGAAGGACTACCTGAACCCGAAAAAGCGCTTCCAGGCTGGCGAAAAAGCGTTGAGCAATGAAGAAATGCCGTTTGAGTTCCTGATGAACGCCCTGCGCCTGACCGCAGGTGTCGAGGCGCGGCTTTATCCGGAACGCACTGGAATGACCCTGGAAAGCCTCACCGAAAGCCGTCGCGAAGCCGAACAAAGCGGCCTGTTGCAGGTCGAACCGTCACGTCTGGCGGCTACCGAGCGCGGACAACTCTTCCTCAACGACTTGCTGCAGAAATTTCTGACATAAGGAAATCGAATGGATTTGGTACTCGACCTGCTCGCCACCGCGTCTCGCTGGAGCCGCAGCAATCTCTCGGAAATCGCCCTCGCCCTGGTAGGTTGCCTGCTGGTGCTGTTCGGTGCGGATTTCAAAGGCTGGGTCGAGCAACGCCTGGGCAGCATCGCCGGCGCCTTGCGCGTACCACTGATGTCGTTGCTGTGCATGGTGGGTAGCGGTGCGGCGCTGATCTACGCCACGCCGTGGATCGTCAAGGGCTTGAGCCAATTCAACAATTACAGCCTGGCGCCGGTGTTGCTGGTGGTGCTGGTGCTTATCGGCGTAGTCGCCGACCGCCGCTGACTCCCTGGTCATTGATCGTTCCCACGCTCTGCGTGGGAATGCCTCAACGGACGCTCCGCGTTCGGCTTTAGAGGGGACGCAGAGCGTCCCAGGCTGCATTCCCACGCAGAGCGTGGGAACGATCAGTACAGACTCAGTCGATCAGGACTGCTTTTCGAACTTCAGATCCCACACGCCATGCCCAAGACGTTCGCCACGGCGTTCGAACTTGGTGATCGGGCGCTCGGCCGGGCGTGGCACGCACTTGCCGTCTTCGGCGAGGTTGCGGTAACCCGGTGCGACGTTCATCACTTCCAGCATGTACTCGGCGTACGGTTCCCAGTCGGTGGCCATGTGCAGGATACCGCCGACCTTCAACTTGCTACGCACCAGTTCGGCGAAGGACGCCTGGACGATACGACGCTTGTGGTGACGGCTCTTGTGCCATGGGTCCGGGAAAAACAGCATCAGGCGATCAAGGCTGTTATCGGCCACGCAGCGGTTGAGCACTTCGATGGCATCGCAATCGTAGACCCGCAGGTTGGTCAAACCCTGGGTCAATACGCCATTGAGCAGCGCGCCAACACCTGGACGGTGAACCTCGACGCCGATGAAATCCTGCTCCGGCGAAGCCGCGGCCATTTCCAGCAGCGAATGTCCCATGCCGAAGCCGATCTCCAGCGAACGCGGTGCCGAGCGACCGAACACCTGGTCGAAGTCCACCGGCGCGTCGGCCAGGGGCAGCACGAACAGCGGCGCACCCTGGTCCAGGCCACGTTGCTGGCCTTCGGTCATGCGCCCGGCGCGCATCACGAAACTCTTGATGCGGCGGTGTTGGCGCTCGTCGCCTTCTTCCGTCTGGATTGGCGTGTCGTTCGATTCAGTCATCAAAGGCTCTTACTTGATCAGACCATCCAGCGGCGAAGAGGCGCTGGCATAGAGTTTTTTCGGCATGCGGCCGGCGAGGTAGGCCAGGCGGCCTGCGACGATCGCGTGTTTCATGGCTTCGGCCATCATGATCGGCTGCTGGGCGTGAGCGATGGCCGAGTTCATCAGCACCGCATCGCAGCCCAGTTCCATGGCGATAGTGGCGTCGGAAGCGGTACCGACACCGGCATCCACCAGCACCGGGATTTTTGCTTCTTCGAGGATGATCTGCAGGTTGTACGGGTTGCAGATCCCCAGGCCAGAACCGATCAGGCCGGCCAGCGGCATCACCGCGATGCAGCCGATTTCCGCCAGTTGACGGGCGATGATCGGGTCGTCGCTGGTGTAGACCATCACGTCGAAGCCTTCCTTGACCAGCGTTTCGGCGGCCTTGAGGGTTTCGATCACGTTGGGGAACAGGGTTTTCTGGTCGGCCAGCACTTCCAGCTTGACCAGATTGTGGCCGTCGAGCAGCTCACGGGCCAGACGGCAGGTGCGCACGGCTTCGATGGCGTCGTAGCAACCGGCGGTGTTTGGCAGGAAGGTATAGCGATCCGGCGACAGCACTTCGAGCAGGTTCGGCTCGCCTTCAATCTGGCCCAGGTTGGTGCGGCGCACGGCGAAGGTGACGATCTCGGCACCCGAGGCCTCGATGGCCTGACGGGTTTCTTCCATGTCACGGTACTTGCCGGTACCCACCAGCAAACGCGACTGGTAAGTACGACCGGCCAGAACAAAAGGCTTGTCGCTGCGAACGATGCTCATGGGGAATCCTCTTTAAGGGTGAGGGTCTTGCAGAATTCTGTGCCCTTGCAGGCCGGGCGACTAGCCGCCGCCGATGGCGTGCACGACTTCGACATTGTCACCGTCGTTGAGCGTGGTATCGGCATGCTGGCTGCGCGGGACGATATCCAGATTGAGTTCGACCGCCACCCGGCGTCCGGTCAGGTCCAGACGGGTCAGCAGGGCCGCAACGGTTTCACCGTCGGGCAGTTCAAAGGATTCGCCGTTCAACTGAATGCGCATGTCGAATGCCGCCATCATTTTTTGGGGCTGGCATTCTAGCCCGATCATGACCTAAAGGTCAGCAACAAGCGTCAAGCGGTCAACGGCAAGCGCCAGGCGGCAAGGCCCAGGCAAAGCCAGCCGATCAGGAACGCCAGGCCACCGAACGGGGTGATGATGCCCAGCTTGCTGACTCCCGTCAGCGTCAGCACGTACAGGCTGCCGGAGAACAGCACAATACCGATGGCAAAGGATGCGCCGGCCCAGGTAACGAGGCGACCCGGAATCTGCGTAGCCAGCAACGCCACGCCCAGCAATGCCAGGGTGTGCACCAGTTGATAGGTGACGCCGGTATGGAAAATTGCCAGGTATTCGGCGCTCAGGCGGTTTTTCAGGCCGTGGGCGGCAAACGCCCCGAGACCGACACCGGTGAAGCCGAAAAAAGCGGCCAGCATCAAAAAGCCACGCAGCATGAAGAACTCCAGTCAGTCTCGATCCACAGGGTCTGTATAATGGCCCGCTCAACGGGTTCGGCCAAGCCATCTCTATGCTGCGTATCTATTTCCGTCGTTTCGCCAAGGCCGTGCTCTGGTTCATGGGTGCCAGTGTAGTGTTGGTGCTGATTTTCCGCGTGGTGCCGCCGCCCGGGACAATGCTGATGGTCGAGCGCAAGATCGAATCCTGGTTCGATGGCGAGCCCATCGACCTGCAACGTACCTGGAAACCTTGGGATGAAATCTCCGACGACCTTAAAGTCGCGGTGATTGCCGGTGAGGACCAGAAATTTCCCGAGCATTGGGGCTTTGACTTCGGCGCGATCCAGAAAGCACTGGCCCACAACGAGCTCGGCGGCACCATCCGGGGTGCCAGCACCCTGAGCCAGCAGGTGTCGAAAAACCTGTTCCTGTGGTCCGGCCGCAGTTGGCTGCGCAAAGGCCTGGAAGCCTGGTTTACCGGGTTGATCGAAGTGTTCTGGCCCAAGCAGCGGATTCTTGAGGTGTACCTCAACAGCGTCGAGTGGGATGACGGGGTGTTTGGGGCAGAGGCGGCGGCCAGACACCACTTTGGCACCAGCGCAAAAGGTCTCAGTCGCCAGCAATCGAGCTTGCTGGCGGCCGTATTACCGAATCCGCGAGTATGGAGTGCCAGCCATCCAACCGCTTACGTGGCACGGCGTGCGGGCTGGATTCGGCGGCAGATGAGTCAGTTGGGTGGAGACAGCTACCTGGTGGGGCTCAATGATTCGCGTCGGGCACCTTGGGAACAATAGACGATCACGATTTTTCCGGACACTGATGCCCCCCCACTGTGGGGGGGGGGGGGGGGGGGGGGGGGGGGGGGGGGGGGGGGGGGGTGGGGGGGGGGGGGGGGGGGGGGGGGGGGGGGG
>NZ_JBYTEO010000091.1:0-21113 GCF_058791355.1 Pseudomonas sp. EB271-G4-1 | reverse complement strand
TATGTACACCTGAAAGACAATTATCGCCTACCAGTACGCCTTCGCCGGCATGCTTCGGGGCATCTGATACCCCGCGGCGCTCTCAGGTTTTTCGCGAGCATGCTCGCTCCTACAGTAAGGGCGAAACCTTAGTGGCCGTTGCCGCGCAAATGGATATACATTGAAAACCGAGCATACGCGTCGTTGCCTCAATGCTCTTTGACTTTTCTGATATGCAGGATGATCCAGACAAGAATCCCGATCGCAAGGGGCGCCATGGCCAACATGGCCTCGCGTGGGGTCAGCGCCACGCCGAGCAGGTGCAGTCCCGAGTAACCCAGCTTGAGCAGGCTCAGCAGGTAGTAGCTGATAGCAATGATCGAAAGACCCTCCACTGCTCGCTGGATCTTGATCTGGGCATCGGCGCGGGCGTTCAGGCTGCTGAGAATTGCCGAGTTCTGCTCTTCCATTTCCACCTGGACCCTTGCCTGCAAGAGGTCGCCCAGATTGGCCACGCTTTCGGCCAGATGCTCCAGTCGCTGCTCGGTAGCCGTGCAATACCTGACGGTGGGCTTGAAGCGGCGCTCGATAAATACGCCAAGGCGCTGGCAATCACCTACATGACTTTCTCGCAGTTCACCCAGGCGTTCGAACACCAATTGCGCATAGGCCTGGGTGGCACTGAAGCGGTGGCGCGTTTTCGCCGTCGTGCTGACCACCTGGGCAGAAAGGTTGGAGATATCCGCCAGCAGGGCTTTGGCATGACTGCCGGCAGGGTCTGCGTTGCGTTCTGAGAGGGTGACCAAGGTCTTGTCGAACACATCGAGCTGGGCACTCAAGTCCTTGGCCATGGTCAAGGACAACGAGGCCATCATCCGGTAAGTCTCGATTTCCAGGAGGCGGCGGATCATCCGTCCCTGGCGGTAGGCATTCAGGCGCCGGTTGATGAATAACAAGTGGTTACTGCCATCCTCGCTGATCCGGAAATCACTCCAGACCACCGCATCGCCTCCCCCCACACAGGAACCGCAAGGGTCCTTGAAACCGTAGCGCGAGAGCTCCAGCTGCGCTTCACCACGCACAACGATCTGTACCGAATTGATCAGGGTCGGCAAATGCACCTGGATTTTCCGCGCCAGTGCGTCGGGCAGCGCCGTCCAGGACAAATCATCGCTGGAGGACGTGACCACCAGGGTCAAGGTGAAAAACTCGGTATGGCGCTCCCACTTCAGCGCGTGGCCATCAAGCTGGGTAATGCCTTGGGCAGCCTTGAGATCGAGGGAGGCAGGGCAGCAGTCTTGAAGAAAGGTATTGCACACCTGCTCGCTGCCGAGGAAAGCCAGGTGAAACACATGGGCCGGCTCATCGAAATACAGTGACGGGCGTGCGTGCAGTTCGTTGTGCAGGCTTTGTCGTAACGGGTGCATAGGGTGTGGCCATCTTGGAGTTGTTTTTGGCGTCTGCGATAAATGCCCGGGCTTACAGGGCGTTTTCGACTGCTATTGTCAGTGGGACAGGTCGACGCCCGCGAGAGTCACCGATTTTCACGCGCTCTGTGCAAGCGGGTTGCGGAACGCAAGTGCTCACCATGGGGTCTTTTGTACTAGACACGCTGGTGTCGCAACTCCTTGAGAGACAGAGGTGGTCTTCATGAACAATATTATCTACATCGTTGGTGCCGTCGTGATCGTCCTGGTGATCCTGTCATTTGTCGGTCTTGTCTAGTCCAGGCTGCCCTCTGGCGAGCCTGGGCAGCTGAAGAGGGTGAGCGGCGTGTGCAGGTTGCACGCAAAAGGAGATGTTGATGCCCGGACGCAAGCAGCCATCGCCCATGGTTGATGAAGACGCCGCAAAAAACGTGCGCGGTGGCACTGTCTTCCGACTTACCGTGAGCTTCATGCTGGTGGTGGTCCTGGCGTTCCTCGCTGTCGAGGGTTGGCGAATGTGGCGCGATTACCGGTCAGCCTTCGATTCTGCCCGCGATTCGGTGACGAACCTGGCGCGCGCTACTGCGCAGCACGCCGAAGATGCCATTCGGCAAGTGGATGTACTGACCGGCACCCTCGGTGAACGGGTGGAAGGCGACGGACTACAGAACATCAACGTCCCGCGCATTCATAAGCTGTTGGTCCAGCAATCGAAAATCATGCCGCAACTGCACGGCCTGTTCATCTACGGCGCGGACGGCCAATGGATCGTCACCGACAAGGAGACCACGCCGGAACCCGTCAACAACGCCGACCGCGATTATTTCCAGTATCACCGCACGCACGAGGATAAAAACGTGCGAATCGGTGAGGTGGTGAAGAGCAGATCCACCAACGATCTAATCATCCCCATCTCTCGTCGCTTGAACAATCTGGATGGAAGCTTCGCCGGCGTGCTCCTTGGAACGATCAAGGTCAGCTACTTCGTCGACTACTACGGCGACTTCAAGATCGATGACAAGGGTGCATTGGTGCTGGCCATGCGCAACGGGACCATCCTGGTACGGCGTCCCTTCATTGCATCCGTGGTGGGTAAGAGCCTGGCGGACAGTGAGATTTTCAAGCGTTATCTCCCCAATGCCAGCCAAGGCATCGCCGAAGTCAAGGCCGTCGTGGACGACACCGAACGCCTGTACGGCTACCGCGCATTGACCACCTATCCCCTGGTGGTGGAAGCCGGACTTTCCCGTGACTCCATCATCGCGCCCTGGCGCCGTGATCTACTGAAAACCGGGTGGGTGCTGGTGGTTCTGATCGGGGTGCTCGCGGTGTTCGGACTCATCGTCTTGAGTCAGTTGCGCCAGAGAATGGTGACGGAAAGAAAATTGCGCCGCGCACACCAAGCCATGCGCGACATGGCGCTGACCGACAGCCTGACGGGCCTGGGCAATCGCAGACGCCTGGATACAGCGCTGCCCGAGCAGATTCGCCTGGCTGCGCGCCAAGGGTCCACGCTTTCATTGATCATGCTCGATGTCGATTACTTCAAGCGCTACAACGACAGCTATGGGCACGCTGCCGGTGATGATTGCCTGGGCGCCGTAGGGACGGCGATCCAGCAGGCGGTCAAGCGACCGGGGGATCTGGCCGTCAGATACGGTGGAGAGGAGTTCACGGTGCTGCTTCCCAACACCGATGGCGCTGGCGCTGGCGCTGCACAGGTTGCCGAAGAAATTCTGCAAGCCATTCGAGCACTGGACATCGAGCATTGTGCGCATCCCCTGGGAAAGGTCACGGCCAGCGCGGGTATCACCACTGCCAGCCCGAGTTTCGAAAGCGTGACGCCGGCCAGCTTGATCAAAGCCGCTGATGCCCTGCTCTATGTGGCAAAACATCAAGGACGAAATCGTTGGTGCTGCGCCAACGAGCCAAGCGCAAGTCATCCACTGTAAGCACCCGCTTTGTGTTCAAAATCCTGTCCAATGAATTGGAGCGACCTTGAGTCCCACCCAGTCTGCTACGCTTTTCATTCTCCGGATGGATTCGGGCAATCATTGCCATAAGGCTGTTTCGCCGGCCACTCGAGGGGATGGAATGTGAAAGTCCAATTACTGGGGGTCGCTGCAACGATCATCGTCATCGGTACCACTGTCTATGGACTTAACAACTGGAAAGCGCAGCAGAATCAGCGCCAGGAAGCGGTATGTGCGTTAGCGCGCCAGCACCTCAAGGATCTGGAAGTACAGGCTCGGGCCCTGGCCGCCGGGTTGTCGGTCGAGGCCTATGCCGAGGCCGAAAAAGCCGAGGCTGGCAAACTGGTTTCGGCGCTGGATACTGCAAAGAACGAAGCCGAGGTTGACGCGGTGATCGATCAGCATTCTGCCGCCATCGAAGCGCAGATCCATGCTGAAGACGCGGAGGTCAAGTCTCGGGGTGAGCAGAAGTTCCTCGGTCAGGAACGCAAGGAACAGCGCATCACCACCGACATGAAACAGGAAATCCAACGGGCCGAGAAGGCCGTCGCCGATGACTGTCAATAGTCTGGCCCGTGCATTTCCCTAAACCTGCCAGGGCAAAATCTTGCAGTGCAGATTTTTTAAATGCGCATGCTTCTCAAAGTGACTAACGCGTTCTAGACTCCACTAATTGCAGGTTTATTCAAGCTCCGCGTCCCTGACATAACGCCAATAAAAACCAGGAAGATACAGCCTTGAAAACTTCAACTATCGGCGTTGTGGGGAGTCTGCTGGTCTCGGGCGCGGTTTCGGCTACAGGGATTGCTCCTATCCTCGATCTGGATTTCACCAGAACGGCCATTGAAACCCTGAAAAAGCATGGGATCGACGACGCGTGCATCATTGCCGCCCCACACCCGGGAACGTTCACTTACTGCCGGGAAGGCTCTTCGACACTTTGGCAGTACCAGACCCTGGACCTGGTTCAACAGGCCAGGCTGCTCAATGAAGGAGCACGGGCTTCGACCGAACATGGGCAAATCACTGTCGTGCAGGTCGATAGCGCTGCCTGCGATGTAGAACACCCGGTAGCGAAAGGTGAAACCACAACCTTTTCCGCCCTGGTCCTCAGCCTGGCAAGCCTGTTCCTGTTGATCGGTTTTCGCTATACCTATCTGGCAATCATGCAGGGACGCTATCAGCCCATGGCCTATTCGGATCCTCGCCTGCAGCGCTTGATCAGCCCCCTGACAGCGCACCCCTCGACCATCAAGGCACTGAGGTCCTTCGGGATCGCCGCCGCGTTGGCCCTGGTCTACTGCTGCTATCTCGGGTTCTGAACCAGGAACCCGCCAACGATCTGGCCGGTCCCTGAACGGTCGATCCCATGAATGATCCGCTACAGCCTTTCCTCTACCACCGGCGGCTCTTGCACCCACTGCCAGAACAGCTGGTAACCGACCGCCAGCACCACCGGGCCGATGAACAAGCCAAGGATACCGCCGGTGACCATTCCGCCCAGGGCTCCGATCAATATCACCGGCATCGGCACGTCGACACCGCGCCCCAGCAACAAGGGCTTGAGCACGTTGTCCACCAGGCCCGCGACGAAGACGTAGATGGCAAAGACGATGGTCGCGGTGCTTGCCCCTTCGGTGGCGAAAACATAGGCAATGACGGGGACTGTCACCAGCGTTGCCGGCAACTGCATGATGCCCAGCAGAAACACCGCCAATGCCAGCAGCCCGGCACCTGGAACGCCCTTGAAGACAAATCCTAACCCCACCAGCAGCATCTGGATGAACGCGATACCAACCACTCCAAGCGCTACGGCGCGGATGGTTGCGGTACACAAGGTCGCTATCTGGGGGCCTCTTACCGGTCCGCTGATTCGCGAGGCGATCTGTACCGATGCGCGGCTACCCGCTTCGCCGTAGGCCATGAAGATCCCGGCAATGATCAGCGCGAAGATAAACATCAGAAAACCCATGCCGACGCCGGCCAGCTTGCCCAGCAACGACAGGCTGAAATCTTTGATTTGCGGTATGTATTTCGCCGTCAGGCCAGGCAAGTCAGTGGCCGCCTGCAGCCACAGCGCCGACAAAGGTTTGCCCACCAGTGGCCATGTGGCGACGGAATCGGCCGGAGGCGGAATGCGGATGCCTTCATCGCGGACCACGGTCATGGCGTTTTCGACCGAATCGGCAATCGAGGTGCCCAACAGGTAGATCGGCACCATGAGAATGACGATGGCCACCAGCACGATCAGCGTCGCAATGCGCCCGTCTTTTCGCCCCAGCGGACCCCGAAGCCGCTCTTGCAACGGGTAAAGCGTGATCGCCAGGATGATCGACCACAGCATCAGGTCGCGAAACGGACGGAAAATTTCGAAGCAGAACAGCACCAGTACGACAATCAGTCCGGCGCGGATCAAGGTATCGAGTAACCCGCGGGACAAGGCCTTCTCTGACAGCGGCATGGGTACCATGGATGTCTCCTGGCTAGTATTCGGTTAGCCCAGCATAGACGCTGATTTCAAGGTTCGAAGGGTCAATGCGTTTCCGTGTAGGCGCCAGGCTTGCCGGCGAAGAACGATAACGCGGTGCAACAGATGTGATCGCTCCCATGCGCCGCAAAGGAATGCCGCCAGGGACGCTCTGCGACAACGCAGGACGTGAGCCGTGCGCAATGGTGACGCGGAGCGTCACAGGATGCATTCCCACGCGGAGCGTGGGAACGATCAGGTACGCAGCACCGCTGGCTACTGTACCGATGTTGGATCATTCCCACGCTCTGCGTGGGAATGCCGCCAGGGACGCTCTGCGTTCCGCAGACGACGCAGGACGTGAGCCGTGCGCACTGGTGACGCGGAGCGTCACAGGATGCATTCCCACGCGGAGCGTGGGAATGATCAGATACGCAGCACCGCTGGCTCCTGCACCTATGTTCAAGGAAAATGGCGGAAGGTAGCCGGAGTCGAACCTGCCCGGGAACGGATGCCGTCCCCAACCGGGTTTGAAGCCCGGCCGCGCCACCGGGCGCGATTACCTTCCTTTAAAAGAACCCCGGATCAATCTTTCGGCCTGCGCGCCAGGGCATTATCCGGGCGGATCTGGCGTCGATCGCCCACGCGGCGGGTCAGGCCGAGTCGGTCGAAGTACTCAAGGATCTGGATACTGCGCTTGCGTCCCAGGCCCACCGCATCACGAAAGGCCGATACCTCGATGACCGGGTTGTCGTCGGCCAGTTGCAACAGCATAGCCGCCAGGCGACGGATCATCGTGTCGGTGTAGAACAGATCACGCACCACCGGATGCAACAGGCCCAGGCGCGCCATTTTGCGCAGCAGTGCGCGCACCGTGGCTTCGTCGTATCCCAGATCGCGCACCCACGGTGGGTCGAACCCGGCGGTATCGAACCGCGGCTGCAATTGCAGCCACAAGTCTTGCTCCTCATCGCTCAGGCGTACCTCATGCCCCGGCAGGTGCAGCCACGGCCCACTGGCCGCGATGCGTCCGGCGGCCAGCAATTGCTCAAGCAGGCTGATGAATACCGGGCGATCCAGGGCGCTGCCGGCGAATCGGCGCAGACGATCGCGATCCGGGCCCATGTGGTCCGGTTCCTGTTCATGGAAGCGCGCCAGGTGTTGCTGCAATTCATCCTGCAAGGCCTGCCACCGGCTGGCGCTGAACAAGACCGGCGCCTGGCGGGTTTCAATCAGGCGTATGTCGCCGGGCAGCAACCAGGTAGCGCGCGGGCGGTTGAACTGGCGTTCAAGCTGTTGCGGATCGAGCCCGCTGTCGCTATTGGCGAGTAACGCTGGCAGTACGTCTTCCAGGCGAGTGCTTGCGGCCAATGCCGTCAGTTGCGCCAATCGCTCGGGGCTGCGGCGGTGGCGGGTTGGCGCGAAGGGATCGAGAACCCTGCCGCCGCCGAGGGTGCGCTGAGCGCTCTGGTCACGCAGGATCAACCGGTCGCCCAGCACCGCTTGCACCGGCGCATTGACCAGCAGTTGCGCGAACATCCGTTGCCCCGGCGCCAGGCTGTCACCCTCCAGCAAGGCCACCCGCCCGGTGACGTCCCGTGTCCCCAGGTGCACGTGCACCGCTTCAAAGTGTTCGAAGGCGCGCGGTTCAGCGGGTAACAGCTGCAGGTCGATGTCCAGGCGCTGGGTCGGTGCGTGCAGCCACGGCGCCGACAACCACTGGCCGCGGTGGATTTGTGACAACGCCAGGCGCTCGGCACTCAAGTTCAAGGCGACCCGCTGCCCGGCGACCGCCACGTTGGCCGCCTGATTCTGCGCGTGCAGGCCGCGAACCCGCACGGTTTTGCCAAGGGGGCCGAGCACCAGGGAGTCGCCCACCGTGACCTGGCCGGACAGCGCCGTGCCGGTCACCACGATGCCCGCACCGGGGACACTGAACGCGCGATCGATGGCCAGGCGAAAACCGCCGTCCTGACTGCGCTGCAGCACTTCGGACTGGGCCTTGAGCAACGCTTGGCGCAGGGTCTGCACCCCCTCCAGGGTCACGCTCGACAACGCAATCAACTGCGCCTCGGCGTACGGGCCGGGCGCCAGCAACGTTGCAATCTGCTCGCGCACAGCCTGCACCCTGGACGGCTCGACCCGGTCGCATTTGGTGATCGCCACAATGGCACGGGGAATACCCAGTAATTCGACGATGGCCAGGTGTTCCCGGGTCTGCGGCATCACACCGTCGTCGGCGGCCACCACCAGCAGCACCAGGTCGATGCCGTGTGCACCGGCGAGCATGTTATGGGTGAAGCGCTCATGCCCCGGCACATCGATAAAACCGGTCAGGGCCGCACCGGGCTCCAGTGCGGCGTAAAGATAGCCCAGGTCGATGGTCATGCCGCGTTCGCGCTCCTCGCGGCGGCGATCACCGGCCTGCCCGGTCAGTGCCTCGAGCAATGCCGTCTTGCCGTGGTCGATGTGCCCCGCCGTGCCGACGATCACCCTGCCCGGCCCTCCACCTGCAGTTGCTCAAGCTGCGCCAGCCACGCCGGTTCGTCATCCAGTTGGCGCACGTCGAGCCACAGCGCGTCGTCATCGATACGCCCCAGCACCGGTATCGGCAAGGCTCGAAGGGCCTGTTCCAGATTCAATAGCGCGCGCCCGCGCTGACGTTTGGAAGTATTGGCACGCAGGCATAGCGCGGCACTCGGCAAGCGTGCCACCGGCTGGCTGCCACTGCCGATCATTCCCAGCGCCGGCACCGCGCTGACGCTCCAGCCCGCGCCCAACCGCGTGGCCAGCGACGGTTGCAGGCGCTCGGCCTGGGCCAGGATGTCGGGTTGCGCACGGGTTAGCAGGCGCAGGCTGGGCAGTCGCTCGGCCAGGCGGTCCGGGTCGCGGTACAGGCCCAACACCGCTTCGAGGGCGGCCAGGGTCAGCTTGTCGACCCGCAGCGCCCGTTTCAGCGGGTTCTTCTTGATCCGTGCAATCAGGTCCTTGCGGCCGACAATCAACCCGGCCTGGGGACCGCCGAGTAATTTGTCGCCGCTGAACGTGACGATGTCCGCGCCATCAAGCAGGGCCTGGCGCACCGTCGGTTCGGCCGGCAAGCCCCAGCGGGTCAGGTCCAGCAGGCTGCCGCTGCCAAGGTCTTCAAGCAGTGGCAAGCCATGTTGATGGGCCAGGCGCGCCAGCTCGACGGTCGGCACCCGGGTGGTGAACCCCTCGATGCTGTAGTTGCTCGCATGTACCCGCATGATCAAGCCGCTACGCACGCCGATCGCGGCTTCATAGTCGCGGGCATGGGTGCGGTTGGTGGTGCCGACCTCAACCAGTTTGACCCCCGCGCGCGCCATGATGTCGGGGATGCGAAAGGCGCCGCCGATTTCGATCAACTCGCCCCTGGAGATGATGCCTTCCTTGCGCGCACCCAGGCTGTTGAGGGTGAGCAGCACCGCGGCGGCATTGTTGTTGACCACGGTCACCGCTTCGGCACCGGTCAGTTCGCGAATCAGGCCCTCGATCAGATCGTCGCGGTCGCCGCGTTTGCCGCTGTGCAGGTCGAACTCCAGGTTCAACGGATAGCGCGCGGCCATTTGCACGGCGTCGATCGCTTCCTGCGGCAACAAGGCGCGCCCCAGATTGGTGTGCAGGACCGTCCCGGTGAGGTTGAACACCCGACGCACGTGACTGCGATGCTGGCTGGCCAGACGCTCGCCCGCCCTGCCCGCCAGTACTTGCGGGGTGAGTTCGACCGCGTCGAGTTGCCCCGCCAGGACCGGTTGGCGCAAGTCATCGAGCAACTGGCGCAAGCTTGCGAGCAAGGCCTCGCGCCCATAACGTTCGGCCAAGGGATGGCAGGCCGGGTGGCGCAGCAGGCTATCGATGGAAGGCAGTCGCAAGGCTTGGCTGGTGGATCTGGCAGACATCAGGCACTCCGGCAAACGTTGACCGCCTGAGTGTAGACGTTCGCTTCAATCGCCCCCGGGTGCCAGCAGCAGGTTGGGCGCAGGGCGCGCAAAACCCTCCTCTTCCAGGCGCATGTCGAGCATCAGGCTGCTCAGGTCCGCGGACAGCGCTTCGCCCTCGGCGTCGCATTCCAGGTACAGCTGCTTCAGATAACTGCGACAACCGGGGCAGGTTTCGGCGCGTAACGGTGCCTTGTCCGCGGCGTGACGGTCGGTGTCGAGGCTGACGTATTGCAAGCCTTTGCTCTGCTCGCAATAGACGCACTTGACCCGCACTACATGCCATTCACAGGCACACAGTGAGCACACCAGATAGCGCAAGCCGTTGTACTTGCCGCGATGGCGGATCACCCCAGCCATGGCCGGTGAGCCGCACGCCGGGCACTGGTTAAGACTGTTGCCGGGTTTCAAGGCGAGGTCGGGGGTACTCAGCAGCCAATGGCTCCACGCGACTTGCAACGCAGCCCCCAGAAATGGCACCAGCGCCGCCGGCAGCAAGGTGAACTGTCCGCTGACCAAGGCTATCGCCCACGCCTTGCGCTGCCCGACGTTGGCCTCACGCAAGGTTGCCACGGCGTTTTCCACCGCCGGTTGCGCCGGTGGCTGATAGCGCTGCAACAGCGCTTGCAGGTACGCCAGCCACGCATCCTCGCGCACCAGGCTGTCGGCGGCAAACGGTGGCAGGCCGTGATCCAGGCACTGCCTGACGCGTTGCGGGTCCGGCTGTGCCGCCTCGGGGGGATCGTCCATCAGACGTTGCTGCACGTTGCACAACCCCGCCACCAGACGCAGGTAATCGGCCAATGGATGACCGTCGGCAAGGCGCTCCAGGCGCGACGCACGCAAGGCAAACAGGTTCGGCGGTGGCAGGTGCAGAAACGGCGGCGATGTCGCCGCCGCTTCAATCTGTCCCGGCTCCAGGATCGTGGCCAAGTGGTTATCCTTTTCTGTTCAGCGGCGGATCGGGACGCTCATCCCGGGTCACTTCACGGTACCAGAGCTCATGGTGTTTCTTCGCCCAGGCGCGACTGACCCAACCATGCAGCATGGCGCTGACCGATCCCTTGATCCAGATGCCGGCGTAGATGTGCACGATGATGCTCAGGATCAGCACGAAACCGGCCAACGCGTGCAACAGCATTGCCCAGCGAATGCTGGTGATGCCGAAATAGGCGCTGAAGTAGGCGCGCCAGATCACCAGCCCGCTGAACAACAGCACCAGCATGCACAGCAGTAAAGTCCAGAACAGCAGCTTTTGCCCGGGATTGTATTTGCCGATGGCAGGCACGCCCTCCTCTTCATTTTTCATCACCCGGTCGATGCGCCGCAGCCACAATCGATCATTGGCGATAAAGATATTGGCGCGCCAGAAACTCAGGACCAAGCCGAAGAAGAACACGAACATCAGCACGCCCATGAACGGATGCAGGATACGCGTCCACGGCCCGCCGCCGAACAGATTGCTCAACCAGAACAGCGCCGGATGGAACAGCGCCAGGCCCGATAACCCGGCCATCAGGAACAGAATCGCCACCAGCCAGTGGTTGGTGCGCTGGTTGCTGGTGTAGCGCAGGATCTGTTTGCGGATCATGGCCTGTCCTCCCGCTTCGGATCATAGGTATGCACCGATGGATCGACTTCATGC
This sequence comes from Pseudomonas sp. EB271-G4-1, assembly GCF_058791355.1. NCBI lineage: Bacteria > Pseudomonadati > Pseudomonadota > Gammaproteobacteria > Pseudomonadales > Pseudomonadaceae > Pseudomonas > Pseudomonas sp. EB271-G4-1. The sequence goes on along the minus strand of NZ_JBYTEO010000091.1, from coordinate 9,663 downwards.
ACCGCAGGATCGCTCGACGGCGGCCGTTCATCTTCCTCGACCACCTGTGGCCCGACGCGCACGTAATGGAAGAACCCGGCCAGCACCGCCGCGCCCATGGCCAGCAGCGCCAGGGGCTTGCTGACGCCCTTCCACAGGCTCACCAACGGGCTGATGACCGGATCGCTCGGCAGTCCGGCGTACAGCCTGGGGGTGTCGGCGTGGTGCAGCACATACATCACGTGCGTGCCGCCAACGCCCGCGGGGTCGTACAGGCCGGCGTTGTCGAAGCCACGACTCTTGAGGTCGACGATGCGCTCGGCGGCATGTTCCTTCATGTCCTGCTTGGAGCCGAACACGATGGCGCCGGTCGGACAGGTTTTCACACAGGCCGGTTCCAGCCCCACCGCCACCCGATCCGAGCACAAGGTGCATTTGTAGGCTTTGTGGTCCTTCTGCGAAATGCGCGGAATGTTGAACGGACAACCGGTGATGCAGTAGCCACAGCCGATGCAGTGATCCTGATTGAAGTCGACGATGCCGTTGGCGTGCTTGATGATCGCTCCGGGACTGGGGCAAGCCGCCAGGCAACCGGGTTCGGCGCAATGCATGCAGCCGTCCTTGCGGATCAGCCATTCCAGGTTGCCGGCGTCGGTTTCGTGCTCGGTGAAACGCATCAGGGTCCAGGTTTCTGCTGTCAGGTCCTGCGGGTTGTCGTAGGTGCCGAGGTTGTGGCCGACCTCGTCGCGCAGCTCGTTCCATTCCGAGCAGGCGACCTGGCAGGCCTTGCAGCCAATGCACTTGGTGGTGTCGATCAGCTTGGCGACTTCCTCCTGATTGCGTACCGATGGCGGTACGGTGGTAGTGGCCGAGCGGGCAATGATGTCTTGGCTGGCCATTTAGACTTTCTCCACGTTGACCAGGAATGACTTGGATTCCGGGGTCTGGGTGTTGCCATCGCCGAGGAACGGCACCAGGGTGTTGGTCAGGTAGCCGTGGCGCGTGAGCCCGGTGAATCCCCAGTGCAAAGGGATACCGATCTGGTGCACGATCTGATTGTTGACCTGCAACGGACGAATCCGCTTGGTCACCACCGCCACCGCCTCGATGAAGCCTCGCTTGCTGCTGACCCGCACACGGTCGCCGGCGACGATGCCGAGTTCCCTGGCCAGCACTTCGCCGATTTCGACGAACTGTTCGGGCTGGGTAATGGCGTTGAGCTTGCAGTGCTTGCTCCAGAAGTGGAAATGCTCGGTCAGCCGGTAGCTGGTGGCGGCGTAGGGGTAATCCTTGGCCACACCCAGCGTGTCCCATACCGAATCGAAGATCCGCGCCGCCGGATTGCTGGTGGCTTTCTTGTTTTGCGGGTGCAGTGGGTTGATGCCGATCGGTGTCTCGAATGGCTCGTAGTGCTCGGGGAATGGCCCTTCGTTCATCTTGTCGACGGCGAAGAACCGCGCCACGCCTTCGGGGTTCATGATGAACGGGTTCATCCCCGCCTCTGGCGCCACGTCAGCCTTGTAGTCCGGTACATCGGTGCCGGCCCAGGCCTTGCCGTTCCACCACACCAGGCGCTTTTTATCGTCCCAGGGTTTGCCTTGCAGGTCGGCCGAGGCGCGGTTGTAGAGAATCCGCCGGTTTGCCGGCCAGGCCCAGGCCCAACCCTGGTGCTGGTGCATGCCGTACGGGTCGTTGTTATCGCGGCGGGCCATCTGGTTGCCCGTTTCGGTCCAGCTGCCACAGAAAATCCAGCACCCGGACGCCGTACCACCGTCGTCCTTGAGCTGGCCAAACCCGGCCAGTTGCGCGTTGCCCTTGATAAGCGCCCCCGTGGCGTCGGTAAAGTCGGTGACGGCGTAACCGTTGATCTCCTTGGCCAGTTCTTCCGGTGACGGTTCGTCAGGAACCTTGTACGGCCACGACAGTTTCAGCAACGGGTCGGGATAGGCACCGCCTTCAGCCTGATAACGCTGGCGCAGGCGCAGGAACAGCTCGCTCATGATGCGAATGTCGGTGTAGGCCTCCCCAGGGCCGTCGGCGCCCTTCCAGTGCCATTGCAACCAGCGACTGCTATTGACCAGCGAGCCGTCTTCCTCGGCGAAACAGGTAGTGGGCAGGCGAATCACTTCGGTCTGGATCGCGGAGCTGTCCACGTCGTTATAGGGCCCGACCTTTTGCCAGAACTCCGAGGTTTCGGTGGCCAACGGGTCCATCACCACCAGCCATTTGAGCTTGGCCAGCGCGGCCATCACGCGGTTCTTGTCCGGCAACGCGGCAATGGGGTTGAAGCCCTGGCACATATAGCCGTTGACCTTGCCCTGGCCCATCAGGTCGAACACCTTGAGGATGTCGTAGTTGGGAATGTCCAGTTTCGGCAGATAATCAAAGGCCCAGTTGTTTTCCAGCGTGGCATTGGCCCCGTACCAGGCCTTCATCAGGCTGACGTGGAATTTACTGTAGTTCTGCCAATAGGACAGTTGACCCGGCCGTAACGGTTTTTGCGTGCGCTTGAGGATGTAGGCGGTGTAGTCCTGCTCGCCGTCGCCGGGCAGCGTGAGGTAGCCCGGCAGCGAGTTGGACAGCAGGCCCAGGTCGGTCAGCCCCTGGATATTGGAGTGCCCGCGCAAGGCATTCACCCCACCGCCCGGCATGCCGACGTTGCCCAGCAACAGTTGCACCATCGCCGCGCTGCGGATGATCTGCGCGCCAATCGAGTGCTGGGTCCAACCCAGTGCATAGAGGATGGTCATGGTCTTGCCCGGTTGCGAGCAAGTGGCGATTTCCTCCCAGATTTTCTGCATGGCATCGACCGGCATCCCGCAGATCTGGCTCGCCAGTTCGATGTTGTAGCGGCTGTAATGCTGCTTCATCAGTTGATAGACGCAGTGCGGGTCCTGCAGGGTCGGGTCAGTCTTGACGAAGCCGTCTTCGCCCAGCTCATAGCCCCAGCCGGTTTTGTCGGTGTACACACGCTTGGCCGCGTCGTAACCGCTGAAAATCCCGTCCTCGAAGCCGTACCCGGGTTTGACCAGGAACGACACGTCGGTGTAGTTGCGCACGTACTCGTGCTGGATCTTGTCCTCGGTCAGCAGGTAATTGATCAGCCCGCCCATGAAGGCGATGTCGGTGCCGGTGCGGATCGGCGCGTAATAATCGGCCACGGAGGCCGTGCGGGTGAATCGCGGGTCGACCACGATCAACCGAGCCTTGTTGTGCGCCTTGGCTTCGGTCACCCACTTGAAACCACAGGGGTGCGCCTCCGCTGCGTTGCCGCCCATTACCAGAACCAGATTCGCGTTGGCGATATCGGTCCAGTGGTTGGTCATGGCACCACGGCCGTACGTCGGGGCAAGACTTGCCACCGTCGGGCCGTGTCAGACACGCGCCTGGTTATCGAACCCCAGCATGCCGAGACTGCGAACCACCTTATGGGTGATGTAGCCCGCTTCGTTGGACGCCGCCGATGCCGCGAGGAAACCGGTGGTCAGCCAGCGGTTGACCGTCTGCCCCTGGGCGTTCTTCTCGATGAAGTTGGCGTCGCGGTCGGTCTTCATCAGGTCGGCGATGCGATCGAGCGCTTCCTCCCAGGAGATTCGCGTCCACTCGCTGCTGCCGGGTTTGCGCACCTGCGGATATTGCAGGCGGCCGGGACTGTGAATGAAGTCCAGCAGGCCTGCGCCTTTGGGGCACAGGGTGCCGCGGTTCACCGGATGGTCGGCGTCACCTTCGATGTGGATGATATTTTGCGCGACATTCTTGGCCGCATCGCCCTGGCTGTACATGATTACCCCGCAACCGACCGAGCAATACGGGCAGGTGTTGCGGGTTTCATGGGTGTGGGCAAGCTTGAAATGGCGCACCTGCTCGGCGAAAGCGGCAGTCGGGGCCATGCCCAACGCGCCCAGGCTCGAGCCTGCAAGGCCGATACCGGCGACCTTGAAGAACTGACGACGGCTGAGGTCCATCGTGCACTCCTTATCAGGTGGAAATCCGGTGCGTTGCCGGATTTTTCTGGACAATCACGGTGGCGGCAGTCTCGCTACCGACACCTGAAACTGTAGACAATGGGTAGGAGTCTTGTGTGAAAACCGACCGTCGGGCAACCATCGATATCCTTGCTCGCACCCACAGGGGCTAGGCGATTATCATGGTTGCCATTCCAACCCAGCGTTTACGAGACTGCGCATGACTTTCGATTTTGATCAGGTGTTCGACCGCCACGGCACTGGTAGCACCAAGTGGAGCCGTTACCCGGCCGATGTGCTGCCGATGTGGGTCGCCGACATGGATTTCGCCGCGCCGCCGATGATCATCCAGGCCCTGCAAAAGCGCCTGGAACACCCGTTGCTCGGCTACAGCGTGGCCAAGGACGATTTGCGCGAAGCCATCGTTGCCGATTTGTGGAACAAGTACGCCTGGCGCGTCGAGCCGCAAGAGCTGATCTTCCTGCCGGGCGTCGAGTCGGGCTTCAATATGGCGCTCAAGGCGCTGGTACAGCCGGCACAGAATGTAGTGGTGCAGGTTCCCAACTACCCGCCCCTGCGTCACGCAGCGGGTCATTGGGGCCTGAACAAGGTCGAGCTGGGCTTCGACCCGCAGCCCGACGGCACCTACGCCACGCCATTGGCGACCTTGAACGAATCCCTGGAAGGCGGCGGCGCGCTGCTCCTGAGCAACCCGCACAATCCGTTGGGCAAAGCCTTCGCCCGGGATGAACTGCAAGCCATTGCCGACATCTGCCTGGCCAACGAGGCCTGGATCATTTCTGACGAGATCCACGCCGAACTGTGCTTTGACGGTCGCCAACACCTGCCGATGGCGTCCCTGAGCCCCCAAATCGCCCAGCGCACCATCACGCTGATGTCGGCCAGCAAGGCCTACAACATCGCCGGCCTGAAAACCTCGTTCATGATCATCCAGGATCGCCACCTGCGCGAGAAGGTCAATCACGCCCGTTGCGGCATGGTCGACAGCGTCAATCCACTGGGCATGGAAGCCACCCGCGTCGCCTACAGCGAAGCCGCCCCCTGGCTGGCCGCGCTGAAGGACTACCTGCAGGGCAACCGCGATTACCTGGTCGACGCCGTGCGCAGCCGTTTACCGGGCATTACGATGAATGTGCCGCAAAGCACCTACCTGGCCTGGCTCGATTGCTCGGCTCTGGGGCTGGATAACCCGCAACAGTTCTTCCTCGAACAGGCCAAGGTCGGCTTGAGCCCAGGCCTGGATTTCGGCGATGGCTGCCAACAGTTCGTGCGCCTGAACTTCGGCTGCCCGCGGTCGATGCTGGAAGAAGGGATTGCTCGGATGGAGCGCAGTTTGCGGCATCGTAACGGCTGATCCCGATTTGCCCGCGAAAAACGATATCGCGGTGCAACAGACACGCTGCATCGCCTGGCTTGCCTGTAGGAGCCAGGCTTGCCGGCGAAGACGATCGCAAGGCGCTGGTCGGGCTGGTGAATATGCTGGCTGAAGATCTGTCGATGATGCGGGGCAAGCTTGGGTTGAATGGAGTGTTGTAGTGCCTGGACGGGCCTCTTCGCGAGCAGGCTCGCTCCCACAGTGATTGATGATGTACACATAATTTGTGTTCACATCGGACACTGTGGGAGCGAGCCTGCTCGCGATGGCGTCAGTGGTCGCGCTACAGCTTCTAAAGAATGCGGTAGAGCAACCGCTCGATGCGCACCCGGCTTACCCGCTTGAGAAACTTCGCCACCCCTGCCGGGTAATCCGGCAGGGTTTGCAGGTCCTGGTAGCGCTCGATGCGCCGGGTGTGCTCGAAGATCTGTGCAAGCTCGGTGCGGCGGGGTTCGAGCAATTCGTTTTGCGGATCATCGATCAGCAAGGCGTTTTCCAGATCGAGACGAAACGCCCGCGGATTTAGGTTGTTGCCGGTCAGCAAGGTGTAGCGCTGATCGACCCACATGCCCTTGAGGTGGTAGGTGTTGTCGCCGTCCTTCCACAAGTGCAGGTTCAACTGGCCGCTGTCGATGTTGCGCTGATGCCGCTTGGCAAAGCGGCGCAAGCTGATTTCGTAGAGATACGGCAGCGCCGAGATCACCTTGAACGGCTCGCTCGGCGGGATGTAGAAGTCGTTGGCGGTCTTGTCTCCGACCACGATGTCGATCTTCACACCCCTGGCCAGCGCCCGGTTGATTTCCCGGGTCACCGCCAAGGGCAGGTTGAAATATGGCGTGCAGATGGTCAGCTGCTGCCGGGCGCTGCCGATCAGCTCGCCAATCACCCGGCTCAACGGGTTGTTCTTGCCTACGCCCAGCAGCGGGCTGACCGACAGGCCATCTTTGTCCGTGGTGCCCTGGGTCGTGTCGTAGGCCGCGTGCTTGAGACGGCTGCGCAGGTCGCCGATGTCGTTGCGCAGGCTGCGGGTGGTCGGCAGGTTTGGCAGGTCCAGGCGATGCACCGCCTTTGAAGCCACCAGGCCGTGCTGTACCAGGTGATGCATCGAGTCGGCCAGCGCGCGATTGTGCAGCAGGTGGTAACGGTCGTACCGGTACTTGTCGAACTTGTGCAGGTAGACGTTGTTCAGGCTCGCACCGCTGTAGATCACGCAGTCATCGATGACAAAACCCTTCAAGTGCAACACGCCAAACAGCTCGCGGGTCTGCACGGGCACGCCGTACACCGGCACCACGCTTTGGTGGGTGCGGGTCATTTCCTGATACCAGGCCGAGTTGCCCGGCTGCTTGCCGGCACCGATCAGCCCGCGCTGGGCGCGCAGCCAGTCAACGACCACCGCCACTTCCAGTTCCGGCCGTGCCAGCTTGGCCGCGTGCAAGGCGTCGAGAATTTCCTGGCCGGCCTCGTCCTGTTGCAGGTACAGCGCAACGATATAGATGCGCTGGGTGGCGCTGGCGATTTTTTCCAGCAGGCAACGGCGGAACTCGGCGGCGCCAGAGAGGATGGTGACGGCATCGGCGGTCAGCGGGAAACTGCGCAGTTTGGGCAGCAGGGGGCGTTTGAAAAGCGACGGCATAGGGCTCGCAATGGGTCGAATCCGAAGAACCCGAGAGCTTACACCATCGTTCGGTTCGGGTCTTGCGATGAGGCTCATACCCTATAAAAGATCGCAGCCTGCGGCAGCTCCTACAGAGATCGGTGTAGGCGCTGCCGAAGGCTGCGATCTTTTGATCTCAAGAACAGGTTGACCAAGGAGAACGATCGTTCTACTGTAGTCACATGAACAAGATAACCAGCAACGACACACGCGACATCATTCTGGATGTCACCGAAAAGTTGATCTACAAAAGTGGCATTGCCGCCACGGGCATGGATCTCCTGGTGAAAACCGCCGGCGTCTCCAGAAAAAGTATCTATCGCTACTTCGCCAACAAGGAGGAGCTGACCGTCGCCGCCCTGCAACGCCGGGATGAACGCTGGATGCAGTGGTACAGAAGCGAAGTCGGACAGGCCCAAACGCCAGCCGAACGCCTGCTCAACCTGTTCACCGTACTCACGTCCTGGTTCGCCAGCGAAGGCTTTCGCGGCTGCGCATTCATCAACACCAGCGGTGAAACCGGCGATCCGCGAGACCCGGTTCGCCTGGTCGCCAGGGACCACAAACAGAAGCTGCTCGACTACGTGTGCGAGCTGTGTACCGAATATGGCGCTGAAGATCCGCAGACGCTGGCCAAGCAACTGCTGATCCTGATCGACGGCGCCATTACCGTCGCACTTGTCATGGGTGACTACAGGGCTGCCGATAATGCGCAATGCATGGCGCGGAAGTTATTGGGCCTGTAATAACTTGATCAAGACCGACAACTTGCTTGAACTTTAATTTAATAGGGAGACATGAAATGTCTAACGCCGAAGTTCGTCCGCCATTGCCGCCGTTCACCCGTGATTCAGCCATTGAAAAAGTTCGCCTGGCTGAAGATGGCTGGAACTCCCGCGACCCGGAACGCGTTTCGCTGGCCTACACCCTGGACACGAAATGGCGAAACCGCGCCGAGTTCGCCTACAACCGTGAAGAAGCCAAGGGCTTTCTGACGCGCAAATGGGCCAAGGAACTGGATTATCGCCTGATTAAGGAGCTCTGGGCGTTTACCGATAACCGCATCGCCGTGCGTTACGCCTATGAATGGCACGACGATTCGGGCAACTGGTTCCGCTCCTATGGCAACGAAAACTGGGAGTTCAACGAAGACGGCCTGATGGCGCGGCGCTTCGCCTGCATCAACGACATGCCGATCAAGGAAAGCGAGCGCAAGTTCCACTGGCCGCTGGGGCGTCGTCCTGACGACCATCCGAGCCTGTCGGACCTCGGCCTGTAACCCGGCACTGATCGTTCCCACGCTCTGCGTGGGAATGCAGCCCGGGACGCTCCGCGTCCCTGAAGCGGACGCGGAGCGTCCGGTGAGGCGTTCCCACGCAGAGCGTGGGAACGATCAGTCGTGTTCAGGCGACGGCTGTTTGCGGCTTCACCAGCCCCTTGGCCTCCAACTCACGCACCAGCGGCAACACCCGCTTGCCGAAGTATTCGACTTCGTCCTGAAAGTGCAGGAACCCCGCCAGTACCAGGTCTACACCCACCGCTTTCAATGCGACGATGCGCTCGGCGATCTGTTGCGGCGTACCGATGAGGTTGGTCTTGAAGCCGTCGTTGTACTGCACCAGGTCCTCGAACGTCGACTTGGCCCAATTGCCTTCACCTTCGGGTGATGCCCTGCCCGCCTGTTTCGCCGCATCACCAAAGGCATTCACTGCCTGCGGATCGGCCTGGTCGATGATCTGCGCCAGCACCGCTCGCGCCTCTTCTTCGGTATCGCGGGCGATGACAAAGGCGTTTACGCCAACCTTCACCGAGTGATTGTTCGCCGCGGCCTTGGCGCGAATGTCGTCGACCTGGGCCTTGATGCCTTCCGGGGTATTGCCGTTGGTGAAGTACCAGTCCGACACCCGCGCTGCCATGTCCCGCGCCGCACGGGAACTGCCGCCCTGGAAGATCTCCGGCCGGCCCAGTGGCTTGGGCTTGAGGCTGTAGTTGTCAAAACGATAGAAATCGCCGCGAAAGGTGAAGTTGTCCTCGGTCCATACGCCTTTGAGCGAGCGAATGAATTCTTCGGAACGGCGATAGCGTTCGTCGTGCTCCAGCCAATGCTCGCCAATGGCCTGGAATTCGCCCTTGAACCATCCGCTGACGATATTGACCGCCACCCGGCCGTTGGTCAGTTGATCGATGGTCGCCAGTTGCTTGGCCGCCAGTGCCGGTTGCCATGGCCCCGGCAGGATCGCGGCGATGACTTTCAGTTTGTGGGTGGCGGCCAGCAATGCATGGCTGAAGGCGACGGACTCATGCTGGTATTCGGCGCCGTAACCGGCAGTGAAGCGAATCTGCGTGAGCGCATATTCGAACCCCGCCTCTTCGGCCAGTTGTGCCAGTTTGCGGTTGTAGTCGATGCCCCAGTGGGTCCGTTGCTCGATCTTGCTGACCACCAGCCCTCCGCTGACGTTCGGTACCCAGTAGGCGAATTTGACGGCTTGCTGACTCATTGGCGTGTCCTCGGGACATTGGGAATGTCCCAGGGGTAGAGCAGCAAGCGTGCCAGTGCCTGCCACGACTTCCCTGAACCGAACGAGATCCCCTTGTGGGGGGGGGGGGGGGGGGGGGGGGGGGGGGGGGGGGGGGGGGGGGGGGGGGGGGGGGGGGGGGGGGGGGGG
>NZ_JBYTEO010000090.1:6376-21753 GCF_058791355.1 Pseudomonas sp. EB271-G4-1 | reverse complement strand
GGCAGGAGCGAGAAAAGCTGAAGGCTGCCCAAGGCAGCCTTCAGCTATGAAACATGTTTACCGGACACTAGTGACGCGGAGCGTGGGAACGATCGGGTTGCGAGGCTGTTGATCGCTGACCTGCCTCCCTCCCCCCAAGATCGTTCCCACGCTCTGCGTGGGAATGCAGCCCGGGACGCTCCGCGTTCCAGTCGCGCCGCAGTGTGTGGTGATGCACGTCAATACCAGCGCTGAATCTCGATCAACCCGTCCAACCCCGCGTAGTTCCTCGCACTCGAGTAACGCCAGTGCTCCGGCAAGTCCACATACCCCCGCTTCACCGGGTTGTTGTGGATGTAATCGAGCTTCTGGTGCATCACCGACTCACTGAAAACCATTTCCGCGTGCGAGCCTTCCTGCCACAACTGATACACCCGATCCTGCTTGTGCGCCCGCTTGCTGAAGCGCAGTCGCTGTAGGGCTCTATCCGCCCCCTTGCTTTGCAGGTCGTTGATGATCTGTCTCGCGGTATAGGATTTGAACTGGCTCAGGGACTTGCCCAGGTCAGGTGCCTGGGCAACGAAGTGCAGGTGATTTTCGAGGACCACATAACCAAACAGCTGGAGGCTGTGGTGGGTTTGCTGGTAACGCCAGCAGTCCAGCAGGTGGTCGACGATATAGGGGCGGATGAACAGCGGGAGCCATTCCATGAGGGTACAGGTGAGGAAGTGGGGTTTGTCAGGCTCGGTGATGGAGAAACGGCTTCGGCCCATGGGATTCGTCCTTGAATCTTGCGGTGTGGCGGGGTGGAACGCGGAGCGTCCCTGGCATTGCGCCGATCTTTCGAATGGCGTCGCTGCGCTAACAGGCTTCGCAACTGTCACTTTTGACAGTTACCCACCATTCCAATTGAGCTTAGATTGGCCTTGGAAGGCAACGCCTTAATCAATCAACCTCAAGGAATGGGATATTCACAATGAACAACAAACGCAGACTGCAAACCCTAAAAAAAGTGCGCTCTCTAAAAACCAATGACATCTTCAAGTGGCGCTTCAACGCTGAAGGCGAATTCATTGAGGCAAGTGATACAGGTGCATACCTATGGGAAGGCAGCCCAGGCCAGTTTTACTGGGTATGGGAGGGTTGGACCGGCTCTCATGACACCAACGATATCTTTTTTTATGACTTCTCCATCCCCTATGTAAACGATGAAGTCATAGACCGCAGCTTCACTCTCGGTACAGGTGGACTGACCTTTGATCATGCTTTTTCAATAGGGAACGGACAGCTCGGCGTCGCCCCTGCGCATTCAGCAACGGTTCATATAAAACTCGACCCGAAAACCCGACAGAGCGAGGGCTATTTCGAAACAGTCTTCCTGGGCATTCATCAATCGCCCGAAGGCAAGTTCTCTTTCGAACGAAAAATCCCCTGACCTGGTGATGAAGGCGTGGCCCCCCTGTGCCCGCCTTTCTAAAAACTCATTTCAATCTCACAATCTTCAGCTAACAGCGCGAACAACATCCGCAACGCGCTTTGCAGCCAACGCCAGATGCTGCTCATGGCTAAACCCCGACGCCTTCAACGGCTTCAAATCATGATCCCCCGCCACCAGCCAAAACACCTCGATACTCGGTGACAGCGCGTAGCCCTCGACCGCCTCGCGATTGCCCAACGCATCCCGCTCGCCCTGCACGATCAACGTGCGTGTCTTCAACGCCGCCAGATGCTCCACCCGCGGTTTTTCCGGTTTACCCATGGCATAAAACGGATAACCCAGGCACACCAACGCATCGGCACCCAACTCATCGGCGAGCATGCTGGCGACCCGTCCGCCCATCGACTTGCCGCCAATGGCCAGCGTCCCAGTGACATGGCGTCGCACCTGGTCATACACCTCGCGCCAGCACTCCAGCAGCCTTGGCATCGGATTGGGCGGGCGCTTGCTACCGTCGACACGCCGCTGCGCCATGTACGGAAACTCAAAGCGCAATACGTTGACGCCTTGTGCCACAAGGCGTGCGGTCATGTCGTTCATCCAGTCGCTGTCCATTGGCGCTCCAGCGCCGTGGGCCAGGATCAGGGTTGCCGAGGCCTTGCCCGAAGCCGCATCCCACAACCATCCCTTTTCACGCACGCACTGCGCCCATTGATCCCCGTCAATACCGGCCATGTGCTGTTTGTCCATGCTTGCCTCGCTTTTAGTCTGCCTATAACTCCAGGCGCAGGGTGCACCGTTTGTGCAGCCAGCGGCTGAACCGTGGATGGGGAACCATGAACACTTCTATCAGTACCGCCTACAACTACAAGGTGGTCCGCCAATTCGCCATTATGACGGTGGTGTGGGGCATCGTCGGCATGGGGCTCGGGGTTTTTCTCGCTGCCCAGTTGGTCTGGCCCGAACTCAACTTCAATTTGCCCTGGACCAGCTTCGGCCGCCTGCGCCCGCTGCACACCAACGCGGTGATCTTCGCGTTCGGTGGCTGCGCCTTGTTCGCCAGTTCGTTCTATTCGGTACAACGCACCTGCCAGACGCAATTATTTGCGCCGAAAATAGCTGCGTTCTGCTTCTGGGGCTGGCAGCTGGTGATTGTCCTGGCGGCCATCAGCCTGCCGTTGGGCTACACCAGTTCCAAGGAATACGCCGAGCTGGAATGGCCGATCGACATCCTGATCACCATCGTCTGGGTCGCCTACGCCGTGGTGTTCTTCGGCACAGTGATGCAGCGCAAGACCAAGCACATCTATGTCGGTAACTGGTTCTTCGGCGGGTTCATCATCACCGTGGCGATCCTGCACATCGTCAACAACATGGAACTGCCCGTCAGCTTCACCAAGTCCTACTCGCTGTACTCCGGCGCCACCGACGCGATGGTGCAATGGTGGTACGGCCACAACGCCGTGGGCTTTTTCCTCACCGCCGGTTTCCTCGGGATGATGTATTACTTCGTGCCCAAACAGGCCGAGCGCCCGGTGTATTCCTATCGCCTGTCGATCGTGCACTTCTGGGCGCTGATCACCCTGTACATCTGGGCCGGCCCCCACCATTTGCACTACACCGCCTTGCCGGACTGGGCGCAATCGCTGGGCATGGTGATGTCGCTGATCCTCCTGGCGCCCAGCTGGGGCGGCATGATCAACGGCATGATGACGCTCTCCGGTGCCTGGCATAAGTTGCGCAGCGATCCGATCCTGCGCTTCCTCGTGGTATCGCTGGCGTTCTACGGCATGTCGACCTTCGAAGGGCCGATGATGGCGATCAAGACGGTCAACGCCCTCTCCCACTACACCGACTGGACCATCGGCCACGTGCACGCCGGCGCGCTCGGCTGGGTGGCGATGATTTCCATCGGCGCGCTGTACCACATGATCCCCAAAGTCTTCGGACGCGAGCAGATGCACAGCATCGGCCTGATCAACGCGCACTTCTGGCTCGCCACCATCGGCACCGTGCTGTACATCGCCTCGATGTGGGTCAACGGCATCGCCCAGGGCCTGATGTGGCGCGCGGTGAACGAAGACGGCACGCTGACCTACTCCTTCGTCGAAACCCTGGTGGCCAGCCATCCGGGCTTCGTCGTGCGGCTGGTAGGCGGGGCGATCTTCCTGAGTGGCATGTTGCTGATGGCCTACAACACCTGGCGCACCGTGCGGGCCTCGCAGCCTGCCGACGCCGTCGCTGCCGCGCAGATGGCCTGAGGAGTCCGCCATGAAACACGAAACAATCGAGAAAAACGTCGGCCTGCTGATGCTGCTGATGGTGTTGGCCGTGAGCATTGGCGGCCTGACCCAGATCGTCCCGTTGTTCTTCCAGGACGTGACCAACAAACCGGTGGAAGGCATGAAGCCCTACACCGCACTGCAACTGGAAGGCCGCGACATCTATATCCGCGAAGGCTGCGTGGGTTGCCACTCACAGATGATCCGCCCGTTTCGCGCCGAGACCGAACGCTACGGGCACTACTCGGTGGCCGGTGAAAGCGTTTGGGATCACCCGTTCCTCTGGGGCTCGAAACGCACGGGCCCGGACCTGGCGAGGGTCGGCGCGCGCTACTCCGATGACTGGCACCGCGCGCATTTGTACAACCCGCGCAACGTGGTACCGGAATCGAAGATGCCAGCGTACCCGTGGCTGGTGGCCAACGCGGTCGACAGCGGCCACACCGAAACCAAGCTCCGCGCCATGCGTACCCTCGGCGTGCCCTACACCGATGAGGACATCGCAGGCAGCGTCGAGTCGCTCAAGGGCAAGTCGGAGATGGATGCGCTGGTCGCCTACCTGCAAGTGCTCGGCACTGCGATCAAGAGCAAGAGGTGAGTCATGGTCGTTGAAATGAGTACTGGAATGATCCGCGGCCTGGGCACCGTCGTGGTGTTCGTGGCCTTCGTCGGCCTGACGCTGTGGGTGTTCAACGCCAAGCGCAGCGCGCAATTCGCCGAAGCGCGACTGCTGCCGTTCGCCGACGAGCCACAAGCCCAGACCCCCGAAGAATCCGCCACAAGGAGCACCCGGCCATGACCACTTTCTGGAGTACGTGGATCTGCGTACTGACCATCGGCAGCCTGATTGGCCTGACCTGGCTGCTGATCGGCACCCGCAAGGGCGAAACCAAGGGCAGCGTCGACCAGACCATGGGCCACAGCTTCGACGGCATCGAGGAGTACGACAACCCGTTGCCGCAATGGTGGTTCATGCTGTTCGCCGGCACCCTGGTGTTTGCCGTCGGCTACCTGATTCTCTATCCGGGCCTGGGTAACTGGAAAGGCATCCTGCCCGGCTACGCCAACGGCTGGACCGGCGTGCACGAGTGGGAAAAGGAAATGGACAGGGCCGACGCCCGGTTCGGACCGATCTTCGCCAAATTCGCCGCCATGCCGGTGGAAGAAGTGGCCAAGGACCCGCAAGCGCTGAAAATGGGTGGGCGCCTGTTCGCCTCCAACTGCTCGGTGTGCCACGGCTCGGATGCCAAGGGCGCGTTCGGCTTCCCCAACCTGGCGGACAGTGACTGGCGCTGGGGCGGCGACGCCGACACCATCAAGGCCACCATCCTCGGTGGGCGCATGGCGGCGATGCCCGCCTGGGGGGAAATCCTCGGCGAAGCAGGGGTGAAAAACGTTGCTGCCTATGTACGCCACGAACTGGCCGGGCTGCCATTGCCGGCGGACGACAAGGCCGACCTGCAAGCCGGTCAGCAAGCCTTCAGCACCACCTGTACCGCCTGTCACGGGGCAAACGGCCAGGGCACCGCAGCCATGGGCGCGCCGAATCTGACGCACCCGGCCGGGTTCATTTATGGCACCAGCCTGACCCAGCTCGAACAGACCATCCGCCACGGTCGCCAGGGTCACATGCCGGCGCAGAATGAGTTGCTGGGCAACGATAAAGTGCAACTGCTCGCGGCTTATGTGTTCAGCCTTTCAAAAGGGAATGAGCAATTGAGCGGCAAGCTTCAAGCAACAAGCGAAAAGTAAAAACAAGAAGCTGCAAGCGACGAGATCACTCTTGAAGCTTGCAGCTTTACGCTCCAGGCTGCTTCCTTTTGTCACACCCTTCCTGAGTCCTCCTTTCGAATCCCCGCATTCGGGTCTACGCTTGATCGATGCGGACTGGCCCGTGCCGGTTCCAGGTCATCCTTGCGCGATGTGTTCGCCCCCGTCGACTGACTGACAGGCCGCAAACGCTGGTAGATACCGGCTGTCGAGCCAAATACCGTCGGTCGCCGACCAGGCCTTTTCAACACACCTTGTTACAAGCGACCTGAACCCCCTCGCTTTTTCCGTTCACTGCGACATTTTGTCCGAGGCCATTTTTGTCCTTACGCGGCGCATGGAAAGGCCGCAGAATCAGCATTTGAACGCATTGACCCAGGTCATGGCGCGTTGCAATGACCCCCTGCTTTCTCCATACTTGCGGCCGATTTTTAATCCTAATAAAACACCCAAACCGTGGAACCTTAGAATGAGCACAGCAATCAGTCCGACTGCTTATAACTATAAGGTAGTCCGCCAGTTCGCCATCATGACGGTGGTCTGGGGGATCCTTGGCATGGGGCTCGGTGTCTTCATCGCCTCGCAACTGGTCTGGCCGGAGTTGAACTTCGGCCTGCCGTGGACGAGCTTTGGACGCCTGCGCCCGTTGCACACCAACCTGGTGATTTTCGCCTTCGGTGGTTGTGCACTGTTTGCCACTTCCTACTACGTCGTGCAGCGAACCTGCCAAACGCGACTGATTTCCGACAGCCTCGCGGCCTTCACCTTCTGGGGTTGGCAAGCGGTGATCGTCGGCGCCATCGTTACCTTGCCGCTGGGTTACACCACCACCAAGGAATACGCTGAGCTGGAATGGCCTCTGGCTATTCTGCTGGCCATTGTCTGGGTTACCTACGGCCTGGTGTTCTTCGGCACCATCACCAAGCGCAAGACCAAGCACATCTATGTGGGCAACTGGTTCTACGGTGCTTTCATCGTCGTGACCGCGATGCTGCACATCGTCAACCACATGTCGCTGCCGGTCAGCCTGTTCAAGTCCTACTCGGCCTACTCGGGCGCGACCGACGCGATGATCCAGTGGTGGTACGGCCACAACGCCGTAGGCTTCTTCCTGACCACCGGTTTCCTGGGGATGATGTACTACTTCGTGCCGAAACAGGCCGAGCGTCCGATCTACTCCTATCGCCTGTCCATCGTGCACTTCTGGGCGCTGATCACCCTGTACATCTGGGCCGGTCCGCACCACCTGCACTACACCGCACTGCCGGACTGGGCCCAATCGCTGGGCATGGCCATGTCGATCATCCTGCTGGCGCCAAGCTGGGGCGGCATGATCAACGGCATGATGACCCTGTCGGGCGCCTGGCATAAGCTGCGTACCGACCCGATCCTGCGCTTTTTGGTGGTGTCCCTGGCGTTCTACGGCATGTCGACCTTCGAAGGCCCGATGATGGCCATCAAGACCGTCAACTCGCTGTCGCACTACACCGACTGGACCATCGGCCACGTACACGCCGGCGCACTCGGCTGGGTAGCAATGATCTCGATCGGCGCGATCTACCACATGATCCCGAAACTGTTCGGTCGCGCGCAGATGCACAGCATCGGCCTGATCAACACGCACTTCTGGCTCGCGACCATCGGTACCGTGCTGTACATCGCTTCGATGTGGGTCAACGGCATCACCCAGGGCCTGATGTGGCGTGCAATCAACGACGACGGCACCCTCACCTACTCGTTCGTCGAAGCGCTGCAAGCCAGCCACCCTGGCTTCATCGTTCGCGCCCTGGGCGGTGCGTTCTTCGCCACTGGCATGCTGTTCATGGCCTACAACGTATGGCGTACCGTACGTGCCTCGCACCCGGCAGAGGCTAAAGCTGCCGAACAGATCGTTGTAGTTGGAGCTCACTGATGAAGCATGAAGCAGTCGAGAAGAATATTGGCCTGCTGGCCTTCTTCATGGTTATCGCCGTCAGTGTCGGCGGCCTGACCCAGATCGTTCCGCTGTTTTTCCAGGATGTCACCAACAAGCCGGTCGAGGGCATGAAGCCCCGCCCTGCCCTTGAACTGGAAGGCCGGGATGTCTACATCGCCAACGGTTGTGTCAGCTGCCACTCGCAGATGATCCGCCCGTTCCGTGCTGAAACCGAACGTTACGGCCACTACTCGGTCGCCGGCGAGAGCGTGTGGGACCACCCGTTCCTGTGGGGTTCCAAGCGTACCGGTCCGGACCTGGCCCGTGTCGGCGGTCGTTACTCCGATGACTGGCAGCGTGCGCACTTGTACAACCCGCGCAACGTGGTGCCTGAGTCGAAAATGCCGGCCTACCCGTTCCTCGTGGAAAACAAGCTCGACGGCAAGGACACCGCCAAGAAAATGGAAGTCTTGCGCGCGCTCGGCGTCCCTTACACCGACGAAGACATCGCCGGTGCCAAGGATGCCGTGAAGGGCAAAACCGAAATGGACGCGCTGGTGGCCTATCTGCAAGGCCTGGGTACCATCATCAAAAGCAAACGGTGATCTAAATGGATATCGGGATGATTCGTGGCCTGGGCACCGTTGTCGTGATGGTGGCCTTCATCGGTCTGGCGTTGTGGGTGTTCAGTCCCAAGCGCAAGTCGGAGTTCGAAGACGCGACCTTGCTGCCTTTTGCGGATGATCCCGAAGCCATCAAGCACGTCGAGCAAGCTTCTAGGAGTAACAAAGAATGACTACATTCTGGAGTCTGTATGTCACAGTCCTCAGTCTCGGTACGATCTTTTCCCTGACCTGGCTGCTGCTGTCGACCCGTAAGGGCCAGCGCACCGAGTCGACCGAAGAGACGGTTGGCCACTCCTTCGACGGTATCGAGGAGTACGACAACCCCCTGCCGAAATGGTGGTTCATGCTGTTCGTGGGCACCATCATCTTCGCCCTGGGTTACCTGGTGCTGTACCCGGGCCTGGGCAACTGGAAAGGCCTGCTGCCAGGCTACAACTACCTCGATAACGAAAAGCAGACCGCGTTCGCCAACGGCCAGACCGGCTGGACCGGCGTTCACGAGTGGGAAAAGGAAATGGCTCGCTCGGACGCCAAGTTCGGTCCGATCTTCGCCAAGTTCGCGTCCATGCCGATCGAAGAAGTCGCCAAGGACCCTCAAGCGCTGAAAATGGGCGGCCGCCTGTTTGCCTCCAACTGCTCGGTCTGCCACGGCTCCGACGCCAAGGGTGCCTACGGCTTCCCTAACCTCACCGACGCCGACTGGCGCTGGGGCGGCGAAGCGGAAACCATCAAGACCACCATCATGGGCGGTCGCCACGCGGTGATGCCGGCGTGGGCTGATGTGATCGGCGAGCAAGGCGTAGCGGACGTTGCCGCTTTCGTCCTGACCAACCTCGATGGCCGCAAGCTGCCGGAAGGCGCCAAGGCTGACCCGGTTGCCGGGCAGAAACTGTTCGCGGCCAACTGCGTGGCTTGCCACGGTCCGGAAGGTAAAGGTACCCCAGCGATGGGCGCACCTAACCTGACCCACCCGGGCGCGTTCATCTACGGTTCGAGCTTCGCGCAACTGCAGCAGACCATCCGTTACGGACGCCAGGGCCAGATGCCTGCCCAGGAACAGCTGCAAGGTAACGACAAGGTTCACCTGCTGGCCGCTTACGTCTACAGCCTGTCGCATGGCGAGAAGGCTCCAGTGGCAGACGCCCAGTAAGGCATACGCCTGATGCAGTAACGAACGGCCCCGCCAATGAGAATTGGCGGGGCTGTTTTGTCATGGGCGCTGGTTTCATAATCTGAAACCTATATTCGATGGGATTGCGGGCCGGTCAGGGGTAACGTCGACTGACCTGGCAACCAGCATGAAGCGGGTTGGCCAGGACAAGGAAGTCAATCGTCATTACACAAGGAATGCATACCATGTCTGATCAAGAACACATCGTTGACGACTGTAGGGGTCCGGTAATGCCTGAGCCTGCAAAGGAAGTAATCGTTCCGGCAGTCGAGCGCCTCATCACCGAGTGCGAAATACCCGAAGAACCTGAACCTGAGGAAACTGCGCCGCGTCGTGCCAACTTTTCCGGCAGCGGGCTCGACGGCCTGGGCGGGGGAAATATCCTTTAAGCGGTGATTCATGAGCGCAGCGGACATCCGCTGCGCTCTAAAGCCACGCCCCCGACAGTTCGGTCGTGCTCTACCGTTGAGCTATAGTCAATTGACCTGCATCATGTTTTGTTACATTCGCTACACCATTCGAGTTTTTTCCCCAACGCGACCAAAGGTCGCACCCTTGAGCTAGAGCGACAGGCGTATCATTGCGCTACTGCAACACCTCTTTTTGACCGCGGTCGGCACGTACTGACCGAGGCATTTTTCCACTGCCGTGGGATGCAATGATGAGCAACCAGATTCCGGTACACGACGTCACCCCGCCCACCAAGAACGCAAACAACAGCGTCGACCTTTACGCCTCCAGGGAAAAAATCTACACCCGCGCCTTCACCGGCCTGTTTCGCAACTTGCGCATGGCGGGTGGCGCTTTCCTGTTCCTGCTGTATTTCGGCACGGTGTGGCTCAACTGGGGCGGGCACCAGGCGGTCTGGTGGAATCTGCCGGAGCGCAAGTTCTTCATCTTCGGTGCCACCTTCTGGCCTCAGGATTTCATCCTGCTGTCCGGCATGCTGATCATTGCCGCCTTCGGCCTGTTCTTCATCACCGTGTACGCCGGTCGGGTCTGGTGCGGCTACACCTGCCCGCAGAGCGTCTGGACCTGGATCTTCATGTGGTGCGAGAAGATCACCGAAGGCGATCGTAACCAGCGCATCAAACTCGACAAGGCGCCGATGAGCGCCAACAAGTTCCTGCGCAAATTCAGCAAGCACAGCCTGTGGCTGTTGATAGGTTTCGTCACCGGCATGACCTTCGTCGGCTACTTCACGCCGATTCGCGAGCTGGTGATCGAGTTCTTCACCGGTGAAGCCGATGGCTGGTCGTATTTCTGGGTCGGTTTCTTCACGCTCGCCACCTATGGCAACGCCGGCTGGCTGCGTGAGCAAGTGTGCATCTACATGTGCCCGTACGCACGCTTCCAGAGCGTGATGTTCGACAAGGACACGCTGATCGTTTCCTACGACCCGCGCCGTGGCGAAAGCCGTGGCCCGCGCAAGAAAGGCATCGACTACAAGGCCCAGGGCCTGGGTGACTGCATCGATTGCACCATGTGCGTCCAGGTCTGTCCGACCGGTATCGACATCCGCGACGGCCTGCAGATCGAGTGCATCGGCTGCGCGGCGTGCATCGATGCCTGCGACGCCATCATGGACAAGATGGAATACCCGCGCGGCCTGATCAGCTACACCACCGAGCACAACCTGTCCGGGCAGAAAACCCATAAACTGCGCCCGCGCCTGATTGGCTATGCCGTGGTACTGCTGGCAATGATCGGGGTGCTGGTGACCGCGTTCTTCATGCGCTCGCTGGTCGGTTTCGACGTCAGCAAGGACCGCGTGCTGTACCGTGAGAACGCCGAAGGCCGGATCGAGAACGTCTACAGCCTGAAGGTGATGAACAAGGACCAGCGCGACCATACCTATCTGCTCGAGGCCGCCGGCCTGCCGGACCTCAAGCTGCAGGGCCGGCGCGAGATCAAGGTTGCGGCCGGCGATATCGTCAGCCAGCCGGTCGAACTGTCCGTGGCCCCGGAACAATTGCCATCGAGCACCAACGAGGTGAAATTCATCCTCAGGGACGCCGATGACGCCAGCATTCACGTTGAAGCCAAGAGCCGATTCATCGGCCCACAAAATCGTTGAGAGAAGTGATCATGCCCGCAGCAACTGCCGCAAGTCCCTGGTACAAGCACCTTTGGCCGTGGATCATCATCGGGATCCTGGCCTGCTCGGTGACCCTGACCTTGTCCATGGTGACCATCGCGGTGAAGAACCCGGACAACCTGGTCAACGACAACTACTACGAGGCCGGCAAGGGCATCAACCGCTCCCTGGACCGTGAACTGTTGGCGCAGACCCTGCTGATGCGCGCCAGCATTCATCTGGATGACGTGACCGGTGAAGTCGACCTGCGCCTGAGCGGCAATAGCCAGCCTGCCACGCTTGAGCTGAACCTGATCTCGCCGACGCAACCGGAGAAGGATCGCAAGATCACCCTCACCCGCAGCGACACCGAACAGGGCCGCTATATCGGCCAACTGAGCGACAAGATCGAAGGCCGCCGCTTTATCGAACTGCTCGGCACCCAGGATGACCACATCTGGCGCATGTTCGAGGAAGAGCTGGTCAACCATGACAAGGAATTGCTGCTCGGTGATGAACCGTTGCAAGGCGCGGAAGACCTGAAAAAATAAGCCTTACCTGATCGCCCCCGCGCTCTGCGTGGGGACGCAGCCAGGAACGCTCCGCGTTCCAGCCGAAGCGGACGCGGAGCGTCCGGGGAGGCATTCCCACGCGGAGCGTGGGAACGATCATCGGACAACACCTCATGACCACCACCCCGACCCCCTGCTACCACTGCGCCCTGCCCGTCCCCAGCGGCAGCCGCTTCACCGCCGTCGTACTCGGGGAGCCGCGGGAATTCTGCTGCCCGGGATGCCAAGCCGTGGCCGAGGCCATTGTCGCAGGTGGCTTGCAAAGCTATTACCAGCATCGTAGCGAAGCCTCGGCCAACCCCGAGGCGCTGCCGGTGCAACTGGTCGATGAATTGGCGCTGTACGACCGCGCCGACGTACAGCAACCCTTCGTTCGCCACGAAGGCGAATTGGCCGAAACCACGCTCCTGATGGAAGGCATCAGTTGCGCCGCCTGCGGCTGGCTGATCGAGAAACACCTGCGCACCTTGCCGGCCGTTGCCGAAGCGCGCCTGAACCTGTCCAACCATCGCTTGCACGTGCGCTGGGCCGACGGGCAATTGCCCCTGAGCCGGGTGCTCGCCGAATTGCGCCACATCGGTTACGCCGCCCACCCTTATCAAGCCGATCGTGCCAGCGAACAACTGGCCAGCGAAAATCGCCTGGCCCTGCGCCAGCTTGGCGTGGCCGGGCTGTTGTGGTTCCAGGCGATGATGGCAACCATGGCGACATGGCCGGAATTCAACATCGACCTCAGCCCCGAGCTGCACGCCATCCTGCGCTGGGTCGCGCTGTTCCTCACCACACCGATCGTGTTCTACAGCTGTGCGCCGTTCTTCAAGGGCGCCATGCGCGACCTGCGCACACGGCACCTGACCATGGACGTATCGGTGTCGCTGGCCATTGGCAGTGCCTACATCGCCGGGATCTGGACCTCGATCACCGGGGTCGGCGAGCTGTATTTCGACGCCGTGGGCATGTTCGCCCTGTTTCTGCTGGCCGGGCGCTACCTGGAGCGGCGAGCCCGGGAGCGCACCGCCGCCGCAACCGCGCAACTGGTCAATTTGCTCCCCGCTTCCTGCCTGCGCCTGAGCGCCGACGGCCAGAGCGAGCGCATCCTGCTCAGTGAACTGCGGGTGGGCGATCACGTGCTGGTGCATCCGGGGGCGATTTTGCCGGCCGACGGCAAGATCCTCGAAGGCCAGTCGAGCATCGACGAATCGCTGCTGACCGGCGAATACCTGCCGCAGCCACGCACCCCGGGCGATGCCGTCACCGCTGGCACCCTGAATGTGGAAGGCCCGTTGACTGTCGAAGTCCTGGCCCTCGGTCATGACACCCGTCTCTCGGCCATCGTGCGCCTGCTCGACCGCGCCCAGGCCGAAAAACCACGGCTGGCGGAAATCGCCGACCGTGCCGCGCAATGGTTCCTGTTGCTGACACTGATCGCCTGCGCCTGTATCGGACTGTTGTGGTGGGAGCTGGACCCGTCTCGCGCCTTCTGGATCGTGCTGGCGATGCTGGTCGCGACCTGCCCGTGCGCCCTGTCCCTGGCCACGCCGACCGCGTTGACCGCCGCCACCGGCACCTTGCACAAGCTGGGTTTGTTGCTGACCCGCGGTCACGTGCTCGAGGGCCTGAACCAGATCGACACGGTGATCTTCGACAAGACCGGCACCCTCACCGAAGGGCGCCTGGCGCTGCGTTCGATCCGCCCCCTCGGCGCGCTTGCCAGCGATCAATGCCTGAGTCTCGCCGCCGCACTGGAGAACCGCTCAGAACACCCGATTGCCCGCGCTTTTGGTCGCGCGCCGGTGGCCGCCGAAGAGGTTCACAGCACGCCGGGGCTGGGCCTCGAAGGACTGGTGGGCGAGCAACGCCTGCGCATCGGTCAACCCGGTTTTGTCTGTGCACTCAGCGGCGCCACGGTGCCCTCCATACCGGAGGAAGCCGGGCAATGGCTGCTGTTAGGCGATAGCCAGGGCCCGCTGGCGTGGCTGGTTCTCGACGACCGTTTGCGCGCCGATGCCCCTGATCTACTGGCGGCCTGCAAGGCCCGTGGCTGGCGCACCCTGTTGCTGTCGGGCGACAGCTCGCCGATGGTCGCCAGTGTCGCGGCTGAATTGGGCATCGATGAAGCCCGTGGAGGCTTGCGTCCGGACGACAAGCTGCAAGTCCTGCAACAACTGCACAAGGAAGGTCGCAAGGTGTTGATGCTCGGAGACGGGGTCAACGATGTGCCGGTACTGGCCGCCGCCGACATCAGCGTGGCCATGGGCTCGGCCACTGACCTGGCGAAAACCAGCGCCGACGCGGTACTCCTGTCCAACCGCCTCGATGCCCTGGTGCAAGCGTTCAACCTGGCGCGCCGCACCCGCCGGGTGATCATCGAGAATTTGCTGTGGGCCGCGCTGTACAATGGACTCATGTTGCCGTTCGCCGCCCTTGGCTGGATCACACCGGTGTGGGCAGCCGTCGGCATGTCGCTCAGTTCGTTGACCGTGGTGCTCAACGCCCTGCGCCTGACTCGCCTGCCGAGCGCGCCGGCTGCACGCACCACGCCAGAAACCCGCCCGCTGCCGGCCTGAGCCGCGCGGGCATGGAGTCCAGATGCCAGCTCTCTACGTGATGATTCCGGCCGCGCTGTTGATCGTGGCCATCGCTGTCTACATCTTCTTCTGGGCCGTCGACAGCGGTCAGTACGACGACCTCGACGGCCCGGCCCACAGCATCCTGTTCGACGATCAGGACCCGAACCACACCGCGGCGGTCGACGAGGCCAGCGGCCATCCGCCCAAACCCGACGACAAGGCGCCGCCCCATGCTTGATTTGGCGCCGCTGCTGGTGTCGGCGGTCATCCTCGGTCTGCTCGGTGGCGGTCATTGCCTGGGCATGTGCGGCGGCTTGATGGGCGCATTGACGCTGGCCATTCCCAAGGAACAACGCAGTCGCCGCTTTCGCCTGCTGCTGGCCTACAACCTGGGGCGCATCCTCAGCTATGCCACCGCCGGCCTGTTGATCGGCCTGGCCGGCTGGGCGGTGGCCAACAGCCCGGCGGCGATGTTCATGCGCGTGCTCGCGGGCCTGCTGCTGATCGCCATGGGCCTGTACCTGGCCGGCTGGTGGAGCGGGCTGACCCGCATCGAAAGCCTCGGTCGCGGCCTGTGGCGGCATATCCAGCCGGTCGCCAACCGACTGCTGCCGGTGTCGAGCCTGCCCCGGGCGTTGTTGTTGGGCGGACTTTGGGGCTGGCTGCCTTGCGGGCTGGTCTACAGCACCCTGCTGTGGTCGGCCAGTCAGGGCAATGCGCTGGACAGCGCATTGTTGATGCTGGCGTTCGGACTGGGCACCTGGCCGGTGCTGCTCGCTACGGGGCTGGCAGCCGAACGGGTGACGGCGTTGTTGCGCAAACGCAGCGTGCGCATGGCGGGCGGATTGCTGGTGATGTTGTTCGGCATCTGGACCTTGCCGGGGCCGCATCAGCATTGGCTCATGGGGCATTAGATCGCGGCGCGCCCTTCGCGAGCAGGCTCGCTCCCACATTGAAAGCATTCCTACCTGTGGGAG
>NZ_JBYTEO010000090.1:0-6366 GCF_058791355.1 Pseudomonas sp. EB271-G4-1 | reverse complement strand
GATCTACACCGGACCGGCATTGTGGGCAGGGGAAGATGGGGAGAAGAGACAGCTGTGGGAGCGAGCCTGCTCGCGAAGAGGCCCGAACCGACAACACAACTCTGCACCCTTGACGCAAATCAAGATCCCCAAACGCCCCACCCCCTAGACTCGCCAACACTGCCAGCCTATCCGGGGAATTGCCCGCATGATGCTCGACGCCATTCGTTGGGACACCGATCTGATCCGCCGTTATGACCTGGCGGGACCGCGCTATACCTCCTACCCGACCGCGGTGCAATTCCACAGCCAGATCAGCCCGTTCGACCTGCTGCATGCCCTGCGCGACAGCCGCAAGGCCGTGCGCCCGTTGTCGCTGTATGTGCACGTGCCATTTTGCGCGAACATTTGCTATTACTGCGCCTGCAACAAGGTGATCACCAAGGATCGCGGCCGGGCGCTGCCTTACCTGCAGCGCCTGGAACAGGAAATCCAGCTGATCGCCTGCCACCTCGACCCCGCACAGAAAGTCGAGCAACTGCATTTTGGCGGCGGCACGCCGACCTTTCTCAGCCACGACGAACTGCGCCAGCTGATGGCGCACCTGCGCAAGCATTTCAATCTGCTCGATGACGATAGCGGTGACTACGGCATCGAAATCGACCCTCGCGAAGCCGACTGGTCGACCATGGGCCTGCTGCGCGAACTGGGTTTCAATCGGGTCAGCATCGGCCTGCAAGACCTTGACCCGGCCGTACAGCGCGCGGTCAATCGCCTCCAGAGCCTGGAGGAAACCCGTGCGGTCATCGACGCCGCCCGGACACTGCAGTTTCGTTCGATCAACATCGACCTGATCTACGGACTGCCCAAGCAGACCCCGGAAAACTTCGCCCGCACCGTCGACGAAGTCATTAACCTGCAACCCGACCGGCTCTCGGTGTTCAACTATGCGCACCTGCCGGAACGCTTCATGCCGCAACGGCGGATCAACAGTAACGAGTTACCGACGCCAGCACAAAAGCTGGAGATGCTGCAGCGCACCATCGAACAGCTGACCAACGCTGGCTACCGCTACATCGGCATGGACCACTTCGCGCTGCCCGATGACGAGCTGGCGATCGCCCAGGAGGAATCGACCCTGCAGCGCAACTTCCAGGGCTATACCACCCACGGCCATTGTGACTTGATCGGCCTTGGCGTGTCGGCAATCAGCCAGATCGGCGACCTGTACTGCCAGAACAACAGCGACCTCAACCAGTATCAGAACGCCTTGGCGTCGGCGCAGCTGGCCACCAGCCGCGGCCTGCTGTGCAATGCCGATGACCGCGTGCGGCGGGCGGTGATCCAGCAGTTGATCTGCAATTTGAGCCTTGAGTTCGTCCAGATCGAACGAGCCTTCAACATAGATTTTCAAGGCTATTTCGGCGAACTTTGGCCGCAATTGCAGGGCATGGCCAAAGATGGCCTGATTGAGCTGGACAGCGAACGCATCACTGTACTGCCGGCAGGTCGCTTGCTGGTTCGCTCGGTGTGCATGGTATTTGACGCTTACCTGGAACAACACAATCGCCAACGGTTCTCCCGAGTGATCTAGACCCTGCGACAAATCCGCCGTGCGCTGGCTTCAATGTCCTGCAGTGGGTTACCCTTACGTCTTATGTGTGTTTTCCCACAAGGATTGAAGAAATGTCCGAGCCAGTAAAACTGCGCGCTCACACTCAAGCCCACTGCAAGGATTGCAGCCTGGCCCCACTGTGTTTGCCACTTTCTCTGAATCTGGAAGATATGGATGCGCTGGACGAAATCGTCAAACGAGGCCGCCCGCTGAAAAAGGGTGAGTTTCTGTTTCGCCAGGGCGACCAGTTCGACTCGGTTTACGCCGTACGCTCCGGCGCCCTGAAAACCTTCAACCTGAGCGATGCCGGCGAAGAACAGCTCACTGGCTTCCATTTGCCGAGCGAACTGGTCGGGCTGTCGGGCATGGACACCGAAAAACACCCGGTGTCGGCGCAAGCGCTGGAAACCACCTCGGTGTGTGAAATCCCTTTCGAACGTCTCGACGAACTGGCCCTGCAACTGCCGCAATTGCGCCGTCAGCTGATGCGCGTGATGAGCCGCGAGATCCGTGATGACCAGCAAATGATGTTGCTGCTGTCGAAAAAAACCGCCGACGAGCGCATCGCCACCTTCCTCGTCAATCTGTCTGCACGCTTCCGTGCCCGCGGCTTCTCGGCCAATCAGTTCCGCTTGAGCATGTCGCGCAACGAAATCGGCAATTACCTGGGCCTGGCGGTGGAAACCGTGTCGCGGGTGTTCACGCGCTTCCAGCAGAACGAACTGATCGCCGCCGAGGGCAAGGAAATCCGCATCCTCGACCCGATCCAGCTCTGCGCCCTGGCCGGTGGCTCCCTCGAAGGCTGATTCGGTGGATCGCGGCTGAGCGAAACGGTTCAGCCGCCGTTATACTGTGTCGTTTGCAGCCTGCCAGGACTCCTTCGATGGTCTTCGATTCCTTCGACATCAAATCCCTCATCCGCCCCGTGATCGACTTTCCGAAGCCCGGTGTGATCTTTCGCGACATCACCCCGCTCTTCCAGTCGCCCACGGCCCTGCGCCTGGTGATGGACAGCTTCGCCCACCGTTATGTCGAGGCGGACTTCACCCACATTGGCGCCATGGATGCCCGTGGTTTCCTGATTGGCTCAGTGCTGGCTTATCAGTTGAACAAGCCGCTGGTGCTGTTTCGCAAGCAAGGCAAGTTGCCGGCCGACGTCCTGGCAGAAGGCTACGCGACCGAATACGGCGAAGCGTTTCTTGAAGTGCACGCCGACAGTCTGTGCGAAGGCGATTCTGTGGTGATGTTCGATGACCTGATCGCTACAGGCGGCACCCTGATTGCGGCGGCAAACCTGATTCGCCGCATGGGCGCGCGGGTGCATGAAGCGGCGGCGATCATCGATTTGCCGGAGCTGGGTGGGTCGCAACGCTTGGAAGATATGGGGATCACGACGTTTTGCCTGACGCAGTTTGCCCTTTCCGATAAATAAGCGGCGACTTCACCGATGCCTTCGCGAGCAGGCTCGCTCCCACAGTGGTGCACAAAATATGTGTACAGCGAAAATCCCCTGTGGGAGCGAGCCTGCTCGCGAAAGCGTCAATCGCTACACCGCAAGTCTCAAAGCCCCATCTGCTTGCTGATGATCTCGTTCATCACTTCCCGCGTCCCGCCGCCAATCGACAGAATCCGGTTATCCCGGTACAACCGCTCCACCAGGCTCTCGCGCATGTAACCCGAGCCACCCAGTATTTGCACGGCATCGTAGGTAATCCGGTCCGCCGTGTCCGTGGCAAAATTCTTGGCCATGGAAATCTCCTTGATCACGCTCTTGCCCGCCGCCATTTTTGTCGCCTGCCTGTAGGTGAACTCCCGTGAGACTTCGAGGGCCGTGGCCATCTCCGCCAGGCGATGCTTGATCACCTGGAACTTGCCGATCGGCTTGCCAAAGGCTTCACGCTCACGCGCCCACTCAAGGCTCTCCTCCAGGGCAAGCTGCGCGGTCATGTTGGCCATCAAGGCCAGGGCCAGGCGTTCGTTCTGGAAATTGCCCATGATGCAGGCAAAACCCATGTTTTCGCCGCCGATCAGATTGCCTACAGGCACGGGGCAATCGTCGAAGAACAATTCGGCCGTGTCCGACGCCCACCAGCCCATTTTCTTCAATTGCCGCCCCACGGTGAAACCCGGGGTGCCCTTCTCGATCAACAACAGGCTGATGCCGGCGAAACCCGGCTCACCGGTGCGCACCGCGACGGTGTAGTAATCCGCCCGCACGCCGCTGGTGATGAATGTTTTACTGCCGTTGACCCGGTAGAAGTCGCCTTCACGCACGGCGCGGGTTTGCAGGTTGGCGACGTCGGAACCGCCGCCGGGCTCGGTGACGGCCAGGGCGCTGATTTTCTCGCCGGACAACACCTGCGGCACCACCCGATCACGCACGCAAGGCCTGGCCCATTTGACTATCGGCGGCAAGCCGATGTCCAGGGAGCCCAGCCCCGCCACCAGGCCACCCGAGCCACTGCGCATCAGCTCTTCGCTGGCGGCGATCTTGGCGAATACATCCCCTTCGTGACTGCCGCCCAGGCTTTGCGGGTAGCCAATGCCGAGAATCCCCGCCGCACCGGCCTTGAGGTAGAGCTCGCGGGGAAAGCTTTCGGCTTCTTCCCATTGGTCAATGTCCGGAAGAATCTCGCGCTCGACGAAACGCCTGACGCTGTCGCGGACCATTTGGTGGCTGGGGTCGAAGTATTCCTCAAAGGCAGGCATGGGCGAGCTCCACTGAAGGGTTCAGCGAAGTTAACCGAGCGCTTGCTTGGTTTTCAACAGGAATGAGTGAATCAGTTGGACCAAGTCGCCTGGATCGCCAGCAAGCCGGCTCCTACAGGCTCAGCGCAGCCCCTGTGGGAGCGGGGCTTGCTCGCGAAGACGTCAGTAAAACCACCACACAACTTAGAGGGAAATCGGCTTACGCCCCGCAAACGAATGCGCAAGCGTCCCGCCATCCACCAACTCCAGCTCGCCGCCCAGCGGCACGCCATGGGCGATGCGCGAAGCGATCAGGCCTTTGCTGCTGAGTAACTGGGCGATGTAGTGCGCAGTCGCCTCGCCTTCCACGGTCGGGTTGGTGGCCAGGATGACTTCGGTAAAGGTGCCCGCCTCTTCGATCCGCGCCATCAATTGCGGGATGCCGATTGCCTCCGGCCCCAGCCCGTCAAGCGGCGAAAGATGCCCCTTGAGCACGAAGTAGCGGCCACGGTAACCGGTCTGCTCCACGGCATAGACATCCATCGGCCCTTCCACTACGCACAGCAAGGTGTCGTCGCGGCGGGTATCGGCGCATTGCGGACAGAGGTCGTCTTCGGTCAGCGTGCGGCACTGACGGCAGTGACCGACCCCATCCATGGCCTGGTTCAGGGCCAGTGCCAGGCGCGAGCCTCCACTGCGATCACGCTCGAGCAACTGCAACGCCATGCGCTGGGCGGTTTTCTGACCCACACCTGGCAAAACTCGCAGGGCGTCGATCAGTTGGCGAATCAAAGGGCTGAAGCTCATGGGGAAAAGTCCGACGAAAACAACGAGACGCGGTTTATACCCGCGCCTCTGTTGACCGTCAATTCACAGCGTCATTTAGTCGTTGGGCGCGACCCGCACCACCAGCTTGCCAAAGTTGCGCCCCTCCAGCAGCCCGATGAACGCCTCGGGCGCCTGCTCCAGGCCATCGACCACGTCTTCGCGAAACTTCACTTTGCCATCACGTACCCACGGCGCCATCGCGCTGATGAACTCCGGCTGACGGTCACCGTAATCGTCGAACACGATAAAGCCCTGGATTCGCACACGCTTGGTCAACAGCGTGCGCTGCAATAGCGGCAGGCGATCCGGGCCGCTCGGCGCTTCGCTCGCGTTGTAGGAAGCAATCAGGCCACAGAGCGGAATCCGCGCCTTGGGGTTGAGCAACGGCAACACGGCGTCGAACACCTTGCCACCGACATTCTCATAATAGATATCGATACCCTTGGGGCACGCCTTGGCAAGCTCGTCGACGAAATCCGGGCTCTTGTGGTCGATGCAGGCATCGAAGCCCAGCTCTTCAGTGACATAACGACATTTTTCCGCCCCGCCCGCCACGCCGACCACGCGCAGACCCTTGATCTTCGCCACCTGGCCCACCACCGAACCGACGGCGCCAGAGGCCGCCGCGACCACCAGGGTCTCGCCTTCCTTGGGCTGGCCGATGTCCATCAAGCCCATGTAGGCGGTCATGCCCGGCATGCCCAGCACACCCAGGGCCATGGAGGGGCTGGGCAGGCCCGAGGGCACTGGAATGATGCTGCGACCGTCATTGATGCTGTGGCTTTGCCATCCCGTGGCGCCGACCACCAGGTCGCCTTCATGGAACTTGGGATGCAACGAACGCTCAACCCGGCTGACAGCACCACCGGTCATCACTTCGCCGATTTCCACCGGCGCGGCATAAGACGGCGCGTCACTCATGCGCCCACGCATGTAGGGGTCCAGCGACAGATAGAGGGTCTTGAGCAGCACCTGCCCCTCGGCCAGATCGGGTAGCGCGACCCGCTCCATCCGGAAATTCTCCGGCGTCGGTGCGCCGACAGGGCGCGAGGCCAGGACGATACGTTGGTTGAGGGTCATGGGGTCGGACATGTCAGCGTCTCCTGTGATCGATGAATTCGGGGGTATAGGGAGCAGACCTTGGTGGCGGTACGGCGTTCGATGTTTATTCCTGGCACATGATCGTTCCCACGCTCTGCGTCACTAGTGTCCGGTAAAAACCGAAGGGGGAGCTTGCTCCCCCTTGCTGTTGGCGG
>NZ_JBYTEO010000089.1:0-23965 GCF_058791355.1 Pseudomonas sp. EB271-G4-1 | reverse complement strand
TGACGGCCAAAAATCCAGTCGAGCAGCGTTGCCATGGCGTGTACGTTCCTTGTAACGAAAGGGGAGCAGGCAGCGAAGTGGTCAGCTTCAGAGGGCTGGCGCACGCACGGGCAAATGGATTTTTATGAGCATCCGCGCGCGAGCCTCGCAAGCCTTCACGAAGTCGGGTCGAGGTGGAAATAGGATGTTTCTGATGGATGCGTAGGACGCTTCTGAACGTCCTAGCCTTCGTAGGAAGGCCATTCCCGAAAGCCACAACACCTTGCGTCGTTGCCTACAGTTACTCCAGAGTCCGCCGGCTTGTGCACCCTGGGGCCGCTCGGTAACTTGATTCGCGTCACTGCCCATCAGTGATCGGGTTTAGTCGCTTCAGCCAATGTCATGGCCCTGGATCTGGCGGATCGCGCGCAGGGGTCGAGTCGCAATGCCCTGGTGGGGATGGCGCAAGCCACATGCTAGGGGAGTTGGCGGTGTACCTGGCGCTGGATCGGATTGACCCGCGGGAGTAGAAGATCAAAAGATCGCAGCCTGCGGCAGCTCCTACAGGGGTACGCAGAACCTGTAGAATCCAATGTGGGAGCGAGCCTGCTCGCGAAGGCGGCGGGTCAGTTGAACGATGTTGAATTCGCTGGACCCTTCGTCGGAACGCCGCCCGGGGCCGGCTCGCTCCCACAGGTTTTGTGTCCGATAAATGAGCACCTAGTACCCCTCAAACCGCGCCGGCCGCTTGTCGATAAACGCCTGCATGCCTTCCTTCTGATCCCGTGACGCAAACAACAGCGCATTAGCCTTGCGCTCCAAAGCCAAACCAGCCTCCAGCGGCGCATCCATGCCAGCCAGGATCACCTCCTTGATCTGCTCGGCGGCCAGTGCCGGCATCGCCGCGATGACGCGCGCCAGCTCTAGGGCGTGGGCCTGTACCTGGTCATCGTCCACCAGGTCGCTGACCAGCCCGGCCACCCAGGCTTCCTCGGCGCTGATGGGTTGGCCGGTGAGCGCCATGCGCATCGCCTTGACCTTGCCCACGGCCCGGACCAGACGTTGGGTACCGCCGATACCGGGCATGATGCCGATGCGGATTTCCGGTTGGCAGAAGCGTGCGCTGCGCCCGGCGACGATCAGGTCGGCGTGCATCGCCAGTTCGCAACCACCGCCGTAGGCGTAGCCGCAGACGGCTGCGATCACAGGTTTAGGGCAGTGCTGGATCGGCCCCCAGACCCGTTCGGTGTGGCGCTTGTAGATGTCGATGGCGCCGACCCCGGCCATGCTGTTGATGTCGCCGCCGGCAGCGAACACCTTGTCACCGCCGGTCAGGACGATGCAGCGCACTTCGGGATCAATCGCCAACTCAGTGAAATGACGCGACAGCAGTGCCTGTAATTCCAGGCTCAAGGCGTTGGTCGCCTGGGGGCGGTTGAGCCGCAGCAGGGCGACGCCGGGCAGGGGGTGTTCGAGCAGAACCGGTGCAGCAGGTGAGTCGGACATGGGCATCTTCGAGGACCAGGCAAGGTGTGAATTGGCGCCAGTGTCCTGTTCATGGCGTTAAATTTTCATCGTCCGTTCAGACGTAGTTTGCCCTGCGGTTCGTCCCTAGAGTGATCCTTGTCAGTAGAAAAAGGAGCACATGATGGAGCTGCATTCGGGTCTTGATTACAGCGGCAAGGTGGTGCTGGTCACCGGTGGCACCAAGGGCATCGGCGCCGGTATCGCGCTGGGATTTCTGGCCGCGAACGCACGGGTGATCGTCTGTGCCCGGCGCGAACCCGAGCAGGTGCCGACATTGGCCGGCAAGCGCGCGACCTTCATTGCCGCCGATGTGCGCGACCACGATTCCCTGCAACGCCTGTTCGCCACCATCGAGCGCGACTTCGGCCGCCTCGACGTGGTGGTCAACAACGCCGGTGGCAGCCCAGCCACCGACGCGGCCACGGCATCGCCGCGGTTTCATGAAAGCATCATCGGCCTGAACCTGATCGCGCCGCTCAACGTCGCCCAGCACGCCAACCGGCTGATGCAGGCCCAGGCGCAGGGCGGTTGCATCGTCTTTATCGGCAGCATCAGTGCACTGCGCTCCTCGCCAGGCACCGCCGCTTACGGCGCGGCCAAGGCCGGGGTGCTGGCGCTGGTGCAATCGCTGGCGGTGGAGTGGGGGCCCAAGGTGCGGGTGGTCACGGTCAGCCCGGGCCTGGTGCTGACCGAACAGGCGCATCTGCACTATGGCTCCGAGGCCGGTATCGCCGCTGTGGCTGCCGGCATTCCGGCGGGCCGCATGGCCGTGGCCGAAGACATCGCCAACGCCTGCCTCTACATCGCATCGCCGCTGGCCGGTTACGCCAGCGGTTGCAACCTGTTGCTGCATGGCGGTGGTGAACGCCCGGCATTTCTCGGTGCCGCGCAGGTGCTGCCCACCTGATCGACCTATTGCGGCGACCGGGTTCGGTGGCCGCCTTCAATGTGAAGGAGACGACTTTGGCTGATCCACAATTGCTATCCAATGTGCGCGCCCTGGTGGGGCGCCAGTACGGCCGCGTGTATGCCTGGGACGAGGTCAACGCCCCGATGATTCGCCAGTGGTGCGAAGTCATGGGCGTGGACAACCCGTTGTACACCGACGCGGGTTTCGCCTTGGGCACCGCACATGAGGGCCTGATCGCCCCGCCTGCGATGTTGCAGGTGTGGACCATGGAAGGCCTGCACGCCAACAACTACCCACCTGGCTCCACCGACGAGAACCCTTACGAGGTGCTCAAGGAAATGGAAGCCTACGGCTACGCCTCCACCGTGGCGGTGAACTCCGAACTGAGCTTCACCCGCCCGGTGCGCCTGGGGGAAAAACTCTACTACACCACGCGCCTGGATTCGGTCGGCGATGAGAAAACCACCGCCTTGGGCACTGGTTTCTTCGTCACCCTGGTGATGAGCCATTTCGTCGAAAAAGCCGGTGGCGATGAGCCGGTCGGCGAGTTGCTGTTTCGCGTCTTCAAGTTCCGAGCGGCCAATGCCCAGGCGCCGGCAAAGGTTGAGTCAGCACCGGCCAAGGCCAAGCGCCCGCTGCCGGGCATCAGCGATGACACGCGGTTCTTCTGGGAGGGCTGCGAGCAGGGCCAGTTGCTGATCCAGCGCTGCACGGCGTGCAAGACCTTGCGTCATCCACCGGCACCGGTGTGCATCCAGTGCCACAGCTTCGACTGGGACACTGTGCAGGCCAGCGGCCGCGCCACCTTGTATTCGTTCGTGGTGATGCACTACCCCGAAGTGCCGCCGTTCGATTACCCCAACCCGATCGGCCTGATCGAGCTGGCCGAAGGCGTGCGCCTGATCGCCGGCCTGGTCGGTGTCGAGCGGGACCAGTTGCAGATCGGCCAGCCGTTGCAGGTCGAGTTCCAGACCTTCGATGACCAGCTGACCCTGCCGATGTTTCGGCCGGTAGAGGCATAGGAGCCCCCATGGATTTCGAATTGAGCGAAGACCAGCGCGCCATTGCGCAGATGGCCGACGGCCTGTTTGTCGACCACTGCCATGACGACTATATGCGCCAGTGGGATACCAGCGGCGAGCCGATGATGGCGCCGCTGTGGGCGCTGTGCATCGAGACCGGGTTGCATGCCCTGGCCATTCCCGAAGAGCACGGTGGCAGCAGCCTGGGCATGACCGAACTGATGCTGGTGCTGCAAGCCCAGGGCAAGGCCCTGGCCCAGGTGCCGCTGTGGCGTCATCAATTGGCCGCCGCGACCCTGGCCCGTTTTGATGCTGGCGACAGTGCCGGCTGGGTAGCGAGGGCAGCAACCGGCGAGGCGCTGTTGAGCCTGTCCATGGAGGGCCTGAGCAGCGCGCTGGGTATCGAGTTGCAAGCCTGTCCGTGCGCCGACGGCTGGTCGGTCAACGGCCGGGTCGCGGCCCTGGCATTGGGCGAGCAATCCCAGGCCGCGCTGGTGTTGGTAGACGTCGACGCGCAGCCACGTTTGCTGCTGCTCGATCTGTCGGCGCCCGAGATAAAGCGGGTGCCGGCAGTGATGACCCACGGCGAAGCGGCGGCCGACCTGCACATCCAGGGCTTGACCGTGAACGCGGCGGCGCTGTTGCCGGCCGAGGCGGTCGCCTGGCTGGAGCTGCGCAGCGTGGCGGCATTGGCGGCCCTGCAACTGGGGGTCAGCGAAGAGCAGATCCGCCGCACCGTGGCCTATGTCAGCGAGCGTCGGCAGTTCGAGCGGGTCATCGGTAGCTTCCAGGCGGTGCAGATGAGCATGGCCGACAACCATATCGCCGTCGAAGCCTTGCGCACGGCGCTGTGGCAATTGGCCTACCGCATCGATGCCGGCTTGCCGGCGCCTTCCGAAGCCCTGGCCACCGCCTGGCTGGCCTGCGAAGCGGGGCACCGCATCGGCCATGTCGCACAGCACGTGCATGGCGGCATCGGCGTCGACCTGACGTACCCGATCCACCGTTTTCTCTACTGGAGTCGCGGCCTGTCCCTTGCCCTCGGTGGCTCGGCAGCCAACCTGGAACGCCTGGGCGACTGGCTCAACGATAACGACAAGCTGGGATGGAAATATGACCTCGAAGAACACCAAGCGCTTTGAAGACGTGCGCCCCGGCGAAGTACTGCCGGAGCTCGCGGTGCCGATTACCGTGACCCTGATCAACGGCGGGGCGATTGCCACCCGTGATTACTTTCCCGGTCACCACGACGCTGAGGCGGCCCGTGCCCTGGGTTCGCCCCATGTGTTCATGAACATCCTCACCACCAACGGGTTGGTGCAGCGCTTCATCGAACAATGGGCCGGGCCGCTGGCGCAATTCACCGCGCTGAAAATCAAGCTTGGCGCGCCGAATTATCCCGGTGATTGCATGACCTTCAGCGGCAGCGTCAGCGCGCTCGATGCCGACACCCGCGCGGTGGAAATCACCTTGAGCGGCAAAAATTCCATGGGCAACCACGTGACCGGCACGGTCGCGCTGGTCCTGCCCTGACAGCCGGAGAGACACAGATGACTGATTCATCGATTTCCGGGCGCGCCGCGATCGTTGGCCTCGGCGCGACCGAATTTTCCAAGAACTCCGGACGCACCGAATTGCGCCTGGCCCTGGAGGCCACCTTGAGTGCGCTTAAGGATGCCGGCATCGACCCAAGCGAAGTAGAGGGCTTCAGCTCCTACTCGGTGGACAAGGTCCCGGAGTACGAAATCGCCCGTCTGCTGGGGTGCAAGGACGTCAAGTTCTTCTCCCAGGTGCCCCACGGCGGCGGCGCCGCCTGCGGGCCGGTGATGCACGCGGCGATGGCGGTGGCCACCGGCGTGGCGAAAGTGGTGGTGGTGTATCGGGCCATGAACGAGCGTTCCTGGTATCGCTTCGGCACCGGTGCCTACGGCTTCGCTTCGACGCCGACCTTCGACAACGTCAACTACGGCTGGTACATGCCCCACGGCTTCCATACGCCAGCCGCCTGGGTCGGGATGTTCGCCCAGCGCTACATGCACACCTATGGCGCCACCTCCGAAGATTTTGGCCGTGTCGCGGTGGCGGCGCGGGATTTCGCTGCGACCAACCCCCAGGCGTTTTTCCATGGCAAGCCGATCACCCTGGAAGAACACCAGGCCTCGCGCTGGATCTGCGAACCGCTGCACCTGCTCGACTGCTGCCAGGAATCCGATGGCGCCGTAGCGATGATCATCACCTCGGCCGAGCGTGCCCGCGACCTGCGGCAGAAGCCGGTGACCATCAAGGCCGGCTCCCAAGGCATCAGCCATGGCCAGCAGAGCATGACCTCGTTCTACCGCGACGACATCACCGGGCTGCCGGAAATGGGCGTGGTCGCCCGCGAACTGTATCGCCAGTCGGGCCTGGGCCCGGACGCGTTCCAGACCGCGGTGATCTACGACCACTTCACCCCGTTCGTTTTGCCGCAGCTGGAAGAGTTCGGCTTCGTCAAACGCGGCGAAGCCAAGGAATTCATCCGCGCCGGGCACCACGCCCGTGGCGGCAAACTGCCGATCAACACCCACGGCGGGCAATTGGGCGAGGCCTATATCCACGGCATGAACGGCATCGCCGAAGCGGTACGCCAGGTGCGTGGCACGGCGGTCAACCAGGTGGCGGATGTGCAGAACGTGCTGGTCACCGCCGGCACCGGCGTACCCACCAGCGGCCTGATACTCGGCACAGCCTAAGGAGCAGCAGATGTTCGTCGACCTCACTCCCGAACAACATGCCCTGCGCCACAAGGTGCGGGACTATTTCCAGGCCCTGATGACCCCGGACATGCGCGCGCAGTTGCGCGGCAAGGAAGGCGGCGAGCTGTTTCGCCAGACCATCCGCCAGATGGGCCGCGACGGCTGGCTCGCGGTTGGCTGGCCCAAGGCCCATGGCGGCCAGGGCTATGCCGCCACCGAACAGTTGATCTTCTTCGAAGAAGCCAACATCGCCGGGGCGCCACTGCCGTTCGTGACCATCAGCACCGTCGGCCCGGCCTTGATGGCCCATGGCAGCGAGCTGCAGAAAGAGCGCTTTCTGCCAGGGATCGCCGCGGGCGAAATCATGTTCGCCATCGGTTATTCCGAACCCGACGCCGGCAGCGACCTGGCCGTGCTGAAAACCAGTGCCCGTCAGGACGATGAAGGTTTCCTGGTCAATGGCAACAAGCTGTGGACCTCAGGTGCCGAATCGGCTGATTTCGTCTGGCTGGCGGCCCGTACCGATCCGACCCAGGCGCGGCACAAAGGCATCTCGCTGCTGATCGTCGATACCACGACACCGGGCTTCTCCCACACGCTGATCCATACCGTTGGCACTCCGACGGCGGCCACCTACTACGACAACGTACGGGTGCCCAACGAGATGCTGGTCGGTGAGTTGCACGGTGGCTGGAAACTCATTACCTCGCAGTTGAACCACGAGCGCCTCGGCCTGGGTACCTGGTCGGACAAAGTCGTGGCGCTGTTTCGCCGGGTTTACCTGTGGGCGCGGGCCCGCGATGAACAGGGCCGTCGGGCGATGGACAAAGCCTGGGTGCGCAGCTCGCTGGCCGAGTGTTACGCGCGCCTGGAGGCGATGCGCCTGATCAACATGCGCATAGCCGCCGATCTCGAGCTCGACCGCATGAGCGTCGCGCTGAGTTCGACCACCAAGGTGTTTGGCTCGGAGTCGGCCATCGAGATCCTGCGCAAGCTGGCGGCGATCGTCGGTGCCAATGGTTCGATGCGCAGCGGTTCGGCGGCGACGCTGTTGGAGGGTGACCTGGAGTATGAATTGCGCTCTGCAACGACCCTGACTTTCGGCGGTGGCACCAATGAAATCCAGCGCGAACTGATCGCCCAGTTTGGCCTCGGCATGCCGCGCACCCTGCGCTGACGCTCGTCCATCAACAACAAAAACCGTACTCGCCCCGGACCCGGGGCGGGTCCAAGGGGACTTTCATGAGCACGATCGAACAATTTCGGCAGGACACCCGTGCCTGGCTGGAGGCCAACTGCCCGCCGTCCATGCGCACGGGCATGGCGGAAGGCGATGTGGTGTGGGGCAGCCAGAACCCGCAGTTTCCCTGCGAAGACGCACGCCTGTGGTTCGAGCGCATGCGCGACAAACGCTGGTTCTGCCCCGAGTGGCCCGAGGAATATGGCGGCGCCGGCCTGAGCGACGAACAACTGGCGGTGCTGGAAAGCGAGATGCGCCGTATCAAGTGCCGGCCGCCGCAGATCAACCTCGGCATCTGGATGCTCGGGCCGGTATTGCTGGCCTATGGCAGTGAGCAACAGAAACGCGACCTGCTGCCGCCGATTGCCCGTGGCGAAGTGCGCTGGTGCCAGGGCTTCTCCGAGCCTAACGCCGGCTCTGACCTCGCCAGCCTGAAAATGGCCGCCCGCGATGCCGGTGACCACTTCGTGGTGGACGGCAGCAAGATCTGGACCTCCTACGGCGACAAATCCGACTGGATGTATGCCCTGGTGCGCACCGACTTCAACGTGCCGAAACACGAAGGCATCAGCCTGATCGTGCTGGACATGCGCAGCCCCGGGGTCAAGCCGCAACCGATCGATTTGATCAGCGGCAAGTCGGCGTTCTGCCAGGTGTTCTTCGACAGCGTCAAGGTGCCCAAGAGCCAGTTGATCGGACCGCTCAATGGCGGCTGGAACCTGGCCAAGTACCTGTTGCAGCACGAACGCAAGGCGATGTCGAAATTCGGCGAGTTCAGCTTGCCGTCGCACGTCGACCTGCTGGCGCTGATGCGCCAATACGTGCCGGCACCACAGACCCAGGGCGAGCATGCCTTGCAGGCGCGGGCGACGGCCTGCGCGATGAATGAACATGCCTACAACCTGACGGTGCAGCGCATGGGTGAGGAAGCACGGGCCGGCGATGACATCGGCGGCCTGATGTCGATCATGAAGCTTACGCACACTGAACAGGAGCGCGACAAGTTCGAAGTGCTACTCGATGCCATGGCCGGGCACGCCTTCGGCTGGAATAGTCCGGCGTTCAGCGAGCAGCAACTGGCGGTCACCCGTTCCTGGTTGAACAGTTATGCGCTGACCATTTCCGGCGGGTCCTCGGAGGTCCAACTCAACGTCATCGCCAAGCGCGTGCTGGGCTTGCCCGACGCTAAAAAAGGAGTCACCCCATGAGCCTGCGTTACAACGATGACCAGCGTTTGCTGGCCGACAGCGCCCGGGACTTTCTCGCTGCCCGCAGTCCGGTGAGTGCCCAGCGTCGGTTGCGGGATGAGGCGGTGGCCCTGGGTTTCGAGCCGCAGCTGTGGCGTGACGCGGTAGCGTTGGGCTGGAGCGCAATTGCGTTTCCCGAAGAGTTCGGTGGCCTGGATTTCGGTTGCAAGGGCCTTGGGCCGATTTTCGAATCCATGGGCCGCAACCTGTCTGCCACGCCGCTGTTGTCCAGCGTGGTGCTGGGCGGCTCGCTGGTGCAACTGGCGGGTAATGCGGCGCAGAAGGCGCAGTGGTTGCCAGCGCTGATCGGTGGCGATCAGCGCCTGGCCTTGGCCGTGGACGAACACTCGCGCCACGATCCGAGTCGCATTGCCCTTGAGGCCAAGGCCGAAGGGCAGGGCTATCGCTTGCACGGCGACAAGTTCTGGGTGGTCGATGGCCTGGGTGCCGATGCCTACGCGGTGGCGGCACGCACGTCCGGGCAGCCGGGTGAGACGCAAGGCATCAGCCTGTTCCTCGTGCCGGCCGATACGCCGGGCTTGATGGTCAGCGCCTTGCCGCAAATCGATTCGCGCAACCACGCACGCCTGCAACTGGATCGGGTGCAATTGGGCAGTGACGCGCTGCTGGGCAACCTGGGCGAGGGCTGGGCCGTGCTGGAAACAGCACTGGACCGGGGCCGCGCCTGCCTCGCGGCGGAACTGTTGGGGATGGCCGAGCAGCTGTTCGAAACCACCTTGGAGTACCTCAAGACCCGTGTGCAGTTCGACACGCAGATTGGCACCTTCCAGGTCCTGCAACATCGCGCCGCGAAGATGTACATCGACCTGGCGCTGAGCCGCAGCGCCCTGATGGCCGCGCTGGCGACCCTGGATGACACCGGCCTCGAACCTCGGGCCCGCGCTCGACTGGTCAGCCTGGCGAAATGGAAAGCCGGCGACACGGCGATCAAGGTCGCCAACGAAGCGGTACAGATGCACGGCGGCATCGGCGTCACCGACGAGCTGGATGTCGGCCTGTACCTCAAGCGCGTGCGCGTTGCGCAGAGCTGCCTGGGTGACCGGGATTTCCATTGCGAACGCTATTCGACCAACGCGTAAACCCCTGTGGGAGCGAGCCTGCTCGCGAAGGCGCAGTGCCAGTCAATGAGGATGTTGAACGTGCCGGCCCCTTCGCGAGCAAGCCCGCTCCCACAAGGATCGCGGGTGTACACGACACCTGCACACCACACAACACCCCTGTGGGAGCGAGCCTGCTCGCGAAGGCGGAGTACCAGGCAATGAGGATGTTGAACGTGCCGGCCCCTTCGCGGGCAAGCCCGCTCCCACAAGGATCGCGGGTGTACCCCACACCTGTACACGACACAACACCCCTGTGGGAGCGAGCCTGCTCGCGAAGGCGGAGTGTCAGGCCATGAAGATGTTGAATGTGCCGGCCCCTTCGCGGACAAGCCCGCTCCCACAAGGATCGCGGGTGTACACGACACCTGCACACCACACAAAACCCTGTGGGAGCGGGCTTGCCCGCGATATCGGAGTGTCAGGCGATGAAGATGTTGAATGCCGAGCCGCGCCCACAGGTCCTTCGCCCGTTCTGGAGAAAACAAAAATGAGCATTGAACGCTGGCAAACCGCGTGGCGCCAACTGATCGCCCCCGGCTCGCCCTTTGAAGTGGTGACGCCCGATGACGGCGCTCCACGCTACTTCCGTCACGCCCCCCACGACCTGCTGCAAGTCATCGACGCCGGTCGAGTCCACGGCGATCGCGAATTTCTGATGTGGCAATCGCAACGCCTGACCTTCAACCAATACTTCGACCAGGTCGACCGCCTGGCCGGGCAGATGGTTGCCAATTTTGGTGTGCAGCCGGGCGATCGGATAGCGATTGCCATGCGCAACCAGCCGGCATGGCTGGTGGCCTTCGCGGCGATCCAGCGCTGCGGCGCGGTGTGTGTGCCGCTCAACAGTTGGGGCTTGCGCGACGAGTTGCAATACGCGTTGCAGGACAGCGGTTCGCGCCTGCTGCTGTGCGACGAAGCGCGCCTCAATACCCTGCGTGAAGACCTGGCCCGCGAGCAGCGCGCCACGATCGTCGTCGGGGCTGAGGATCCTGCCTTGCCCGAGTACTGCCTGCGTTTCGAGGACTTGATCAGCGCCCCCGCACAACCTGTACCAACGCTGGAAATAGATCCTGGCGCACCAGCGCTGATCCTCTACACCTCCGGCACCACCAGCCGCGCCAAGGGCGTCGTGTCCAGTCACCGGGCAATCTGCCAGGCGCTGTTTGCCCTGGATTTCCAGGGCGCGTTTTGCGCCATGAGTTCGCCCGAGCGTATCGGTGTGGTGATCAACAGCGGTTATCCACCCACCACGCTGGCGGCCGTTCCGCTATTCCATGTCAGCGGCTTGCATGCGCAGTTTTTGTCGGCATTGCGCGGCGGTCGACGCTTGATGCTGATGTACAAGTGGGATGTCGAACGCGCGATAGACCTGATTCGCGACGAGCGCTGCACCCAGTTCAACGGTGCCCCGGTGATGATGCAGCAATTGCTCGCCTCGCCGCGCTTTGGCAGTGAGCAGACCGCCAGCCTGTTCGGTCTGGGCCTGGGCGGCGGCGCATCGTCCGCCAACGTGCTCGACGACATGCTCAAGATCAAGCCCGACGTCATCGGCGGAGCCGGCTACGGCCTGACCGAAAGCAACGGCATCGGCGCGGCGATTGGTGGTGATCCGTTTGTCTACAAGCCGGCGACAGCAGGTTGGGCATTGCCGATTGTCGACATCCGCATCGGTGAAAGCCCCGAGCAGCCGCAGCCGACGGGCACTCGCGGGGTGATCTGGTTGCGTTCGCCAACCTTGATGAGCGCCTACTGGAACCTGCCCGAGGCCACTGCGCAAAGCCTGCGCGACGGTTGGCTCGATACCGGCGACATCGGTTACCTCGACGATGAGGGTTTCCTCAGCATTACCGGCCGGGTCAAGGAGTTGATCAACCGCGGTGGCGAAAAGATCTCCGCCGCTGAAGTTGAAACCTGCGTCCTCGATATGCCCGGTGTCCTGGAAGCGGCTGCATTCGCCATCGCCGACCCGCTGCTGGGTGAGACGGTGGGGCTGGCCGTGCATGGCCAGGCATCGACGCTGCCCCAAGCGGCGCAGATCTGCGCATTCATTGCCGAGCGCCTGGCCGCCTACAAAGTGCCGACACAGGTCTATCGGGTACTCGAACCCTTGCCCCGCAATGCCACCGGCAAGGTGCTCAAGGCACAGCTGCAAGAAA
Source organism: Pseudomonas sp. EB271-G4-1 (assembly GCF_058791355.1). Classification (NCBI taxonomy): domain Bacteria; kingdom Pseudomonadati; phylum Pseudomonadota; class Gammaproteobacteria; order Pseudomonadales; family Pseudomonadaceae; genus Pseudomonas; species Pseudomonas sp. EB271-G4-1. The sequence continues at coordinate 12,031 of NZ_JBYTEO010000089.1, read as the reverse complement.
AACTGGACGCATAACGCTGCCTTAGTCTTTCCGGACGATGTTGGGGCCGGCAGAACACGAACAATGGGTACACACCACAAAGCCTTATCAGCGAAGGAGGCATTACATGAAAATAACAAGAACAGGTCTCATGCTCGCGGTCGCAGTCACAGCCAATAGCGGGCTGATGGGTTCTGCGCTCGCCGAGGTGTCACCTCAGGAAGCCGCCAAACTGGGCAAGGAACTGACCTGTGTTGGCGCCGAGCAAGCCGGCAACGCCGAGGGCACCATTCCGCCGTACACCGGCAAGTACCTGGGTGAAGTGCCAGGCTGGAATCATGTGAAGTTCTCCGGCGACCAACCGGTAGACCCCTATGCTGCGGAGAAGCCGATCCTGGTGATCACTGCGCAGAACATGAGCCAGTACGAGTCGCACCTGACGGAAGGGCAGAAGACCCTGCTGAAGAAATACCCGACCACCTACAAGATGAATATTTATCCAGGCCACCGGGATTTCCGCTACCCCGATTACGTCTGCCGCCGCGCGATGGACAACGCGTTGCACGCCAAGCTGGTCAACAACGGCGACGGCTTCACCGGGATTGGCCAGGTGCCGTTCCCGATCCCTAAAAGCGGCGTGGAAGTGTTGTGGAACCACCAACTGCCAGCCCGTGCCTACACGGAAGAAAAGACCTCCGACCTGGCGTCGGTCCTGCCCAACGGCAACATTGGCTGGGGGCGTGCCTACGCGCGTAACCTGTCGTTGGCCAACTCACCCACCGTCGATTCCCGCACGGAAGACAAGCTCTCGGCCCTAAGCAACAACATGACCCTGAAACCGGCCCGGGACAACGGTAACCTCAGTATTGCCCATGAACCCTACAACTATGGCACCGATGCGCGTCAGGCCTGGTCCTACAGCCCATCGACCCGACGTGTACGGCAATTGCCGGGTTATGGTTACGATCAGCCGATGATCGGCACCAACGGCACCATGACCGTCGACGAGGACCGCTTGTTCAACGGCTCACCGGAGCGCTTCTCCTGGAAGCTGATCGGCAAGCGCGAGATCTACAGCCCGGCCAACGCATTCAAGCCTAATACCGGGACGGTCAAGTACGCCGACATCCTCACACCGAATCATCCCAACCCGGACTTCATGCGTTACGAGTTGCGCCGTGTATGGGTGGTGGAAGCCAACTTGAAGGAAGGCTTCCGTCATGTCTACGGCAAGCGTGTGCTGTTCATCGATGAAGATACCTGGAACGCCGTCATGGCCGACAACTACGATGCCCGTGGGCAGCTGTGGAAGCACGCCATGATCAACTACTACTACCACCCTGACATGAGCGGCTGGCAGGCCGGTTCGCAGTTCTTCATGGACCTGAACTCCGGCCAGTACACCGGCTACGGCATGACCAACGAATCGAAGAAAGGCCCGATCCTCAACGAAGGCAAGTTCACCCCGGACCAGTACACCGCGGACGCGGCGCGAGCCATCGGGCGCTGAGCCCTGGGTCGTTGCAATGACAAAAGCCCTATCGCATTGCGGTAGGGCTTTTTTTTGCCCGCTGACTGATCGTTCCCACGCTCTGCGTGGGAATGCATCCAGGGACGCTCCGCGTTCCGCTGTCGACGCCTGACTTGAGCCCTGCGCAACGGTGACGCGGAGCGTCACTGGATGCATTCCCACGCAGAGCGTGGGAACGATCATCAGGGGGAGAGGAGTATTAGTTGATCGGCTGAGAGGTGATCGACCATTGGGGATCCAGCGGGCCGATCATCTCCAGCAGCCGTTTATAACCGGTACGCAAGATGCGCCACTCGCCTTCCAGCTTGACGTAGCAATCCTCGTAGATCGCGCTGCCGTTGAGCAGGGTCTGCTCATCGAGGTTGATGAACACGTCGTTGAGGTACCACAGGCCCGTGGCTTCATCACCGTTGACCGCAATCTCCGGGGTGTGGCCGTTGTGCATGCCGAAACGGCGGTTGGTAAAGCTGGTGCGGTAGAACTCGATAGCCTCTTCTATCCCGTTGAGTTCGAACTGGTAAGTCGGGCTGTCGAATCGGACCTTCACGTCGGGTGAAAGGATGCTGCGCAGCAGCTCAAGGTTGCAGGTATCGACTCCACGAAAGTAGCGGGCCTTGAGCTGTTTGATCTGCTCGATGGCAACGAGATCCAGCATGTCGGTAATCTCCAGGGGGAGGGCCACACGGGCTTCGCATGGCCGTCGCAAAAGAGGCGACGTTCACGTCGCCTTGAAGGGTTCAGCAGGGCAGGAAGTGGCCGCCGTTGACGTCCAGTTGCGCGCCGGTAATGGCCTTGGCGTAGTCGCTCGCCAGGTACAGCGCAGCCATGGCGCAATCACTGTCTTCAGGAATCTTGCGCAGCGGAATCTGTTGGGCGATCTGCTCGACCAGCGACTCCATCGGCACCCCCAGGCGCTTGGCTTCGCTCTGGAAGTAGCCAATCACCGGCGCGCCCCACATCCAGCCCATGAAGGTAGAGTTGACGCGGATGCCGAACGGGCCAAGATCCTGGGCCAGGTACTGCACGGCGGTTTTCAACGCGCCTTTGGAGACGGCATAGCCCGATTCCAGCTGGTTGGGGGTGCGGGTGGCCATGGTGTTTATCATGACGATGCTGCCGCACTTCTGTTTCTTCATCTGTGGGAGCACGGCCTGGGTCATGTGCAGGGTGCCGAACAGGTTGACGTCCATTGCGCTGCGCCAGTCGTCCATGGCCGATGCGGAGGAGGTGCCCCAGGCGCCATGGGCGTAGGCAGAGTTGATCAATACGTCGATCCGGCCGAAGTGCTCGGTCGTCAGGTCGGCGAGCGTCTGGCACTGTTCGGGCTGGGTGATGTCGGTGGGGACTTTCAGGATCGGGGTGCTGTAGCCAGCGTCGCGCACCGCTTGTTCGGCCTGATCGAGCTTGGCCGGCGTACGCGCGGCCAACACCACGGCCTTGGCCTGGTACTCCGCGGCACGCACGGCCAGCTTGATGCCCAGGCCAGGACCGATACCGGAAATGATGACGACTTTGTCTTTGAGCAACATGGCAATTACCTTCTTATTGTTTTGGTCGGGAATAAGGCGATCAGGCGCGACTGGCGTGCAGTTCTTCAGCGCGGCGTTTCAGGTCCAGGGCCATCTGGTCGAAGCCGATTTTTACCCAGGCGCCGTGTTCACGCATGATGGTGTCCTGGTTCAGGCCCAGGAAAATGTCAGTGGTGAAATAGCTGCAGCGGTTGGCATCGATGGCCTTGATGTACTGGTCGCGGCGGGCGGCGTCCATGTTCTCGGGAACGGGGCGCTGCTCCCACGACAACAGCTGCTCGGGGTCGCAGGCCACGAGGTATTCGAAGACCGGGACGGTCTCGCCGGTATCGGGAGTCAGTACCTGCATATGTACTTCGTCGCCGATCTGCAGGCCACAGCGGATGCTCGGACAGAAGCTGTTCCACAGGTGGTAATTGTCCAGGTCAACGAGCACTTCCCAGACCACTCGGGCGGGGGCGTCAATTTCCACTGTGTGGGAGGTCACTATGTTTTCGGCTCTTGCCATGACGGTCTCCTGTCGTGTGTTCAGTTGATGGGGCGGGAAGTGATCTGCAGGTGTTCGCTCAAGGGCTGGATCGTCTCGAGCAGGGTTTCGTAACCCGTCTGGGCGATCATCCAGCGCTCGCCGCGCTTGATGTAGCGATCCTGGTAGATCGCGCTGCCATGCATGTGGGTGTTGTCCTCGAGGTTGATGAACACGTAGCTCAGGTACCAGAGCGCTGTGGCCTGATCGCCGCTGACTTCGATTTCCGGGGTGTGACCGTTGTGGGTAGCCAGGCGGGTCTTGGTGAACGAGGTGCGGTAGAAGTCCAGTGCATCGCCCAGGCCGTTGACGTGGAACTCGTAGGCCGGGCTCTTGAACGACAGGGTGATGTCTTCGGTGAGCATGTCCTGCAGCATCGAGAGGTTGCACGTGTCGATGGCGCGGAAATAGCGCGCCTTGAGCTGTTTGATCAGCTCGATTGCTTCTAGATCCAACATGGAAAGCCTCCTTGTGGGCAACTCACTCGCTGAGTTGGTATTCACTGGTTTGGATGCAGTCAATTTTCTCGAAGTCGATGAACTGGCTGGTCGATTCGTACATGGCCTGCTGGCGCTTTGCGCAGGTGTCCGGATCGCCAAGGGCTGCGAAGAACCCCTGCTGATTGCCAATGGCTTCGGGCGGGAAGTTTTCTTCGACAATGGCGTGCAGCACCGGCGCGCCGAAGGACAGCGAGCGCACCACGGTGTTCTGTCGGTAGCCGAAAATCGATTGCAGGGGATAGGCCTTGGGCCCGTGTCCGTTGCGCCAGGTGTCGTGCCATTGCTCGTAGCTCAACCGGTGGGGCTTGTGTAGCAGGGCTACCTGATTCATGCCGGGTGTGCGCTCGCCAAGTGGCACCCGGTACTGAGCGGCGCGAGCCTGGCGTTCTTCGGGGTAGGGCTCGGATTCCACCACCAGATAAGCCTCCTGGCGGCGGGTCTGCGGCGCCACGATTGCCTGGATGGCGGGCCATTGCGAGGCGCTGTCCAGCCACAACGAAAGCAGCCCGTCCAGCGGCACGGCGCTGTTGGTGATGCGCTGTGCGTGGGCAGCGGCCACCGCCTCATCGACCACCATGACACGGATATTTTTGGCGCCGGCACGAGCCAGTTCGTCGTGTAGGCCAAGCAAATCCGCACGCCATTGCCCGGCGCTCGGTTGTGTCGGCTTCCACAAGGTCAACATGATTTTTTCCATGGTTACTCCAGCCCTTGTTCAGTGATTGACGCTCAGGTGGCGGGCGCGATATTCGCGGTAGTCCTCGGTCATTTGCGCCTCGTTAAGACCGAAGCGCTCCAGGCTGTAGTCATGGCTGGCGCGTTTTTCCCGGCTGTTTTGCGACAGCCAGGCCTGCGCGTCGGCGCGGGCTTTATCGGTAAACGCCAGGTCGGCAAAGGCGTAGACCTTCTCCAGCACTTGCAATGGCTGGGTCACGGTGTCGGCGAAGTTGATGTCGAGAAAGCGCTCGGCAGCGTGTTGATCGCGTACCTGCATGGTGTGCCGGATGCCGCGCGCCATGCGAGTGTTCCACTGCTCGCCGGCGGCTTTCGGGTCCGGGGTGTCGCTGTACATCTGCCACAGGGTGTGGGCCATGCTGGCCATCGACGGGATGGTCTGGGCCGGTTCGCGGTGGGTCAGAATCACCTGGGCCTTGGGGAAGACATCCAGCAGCAAATGCAAGGTGTGCAGGTGCTGGGGCGCTTTGAGCAGCCAACGCTGGCCCATCGGTTCACCCCGTTGTTGTTTCTGCCACTGCAGGAACTGCAGCATTTTTTTCAGTTGGGTGTAGACCGGGCGCTGGTCCTGGCGGTCCAGCCAGTGGGTGTAGCTGGGCACATTGACGTAGGCGTCCATGGCGCACATGAACGAGTGTTCCATGAGCATGAACTCTTCGTCGCAGAGCATGGCGTCCAGAGGGTGGATCGCCAGGATCTGCGGAATGACTTCGGCCATCAGGTCGACCTCGGCCTTGGCCTGGGCAATGCGCTTGGCCGGCACTGCCAGGGTTTCGTCGGCCAGCGGTGCCGGAAAACGCGTCTCCCACCAGGCGGCCGAGTAGAAGCGCGGGTCGACCGCCAGGGTGCGCTGAAGCATGGTGGTGCCAGTGCGCGGCAGACCCACGATGACCAGCGGATCGTCGATCGCTATCTCGATAATTTCCGGGTAACGGCGCAGGTAGTCCTCCATCACCAGGCGGTTGACCAGTTGCCCCACCAGCCGTTCTTCCAGCAAATACAGGCCGGACGGTGACAGCCGGGCTTCGGCGGCCAGCGCAACCAGCAGCGCCTGCAACGACTCGCGATAGTTGTCATCGCCAAAATCGCTCAGGCCATTGGCGCGCGCGATGGCGCTGGCCAACAGGTTTTCCACGGTCAGGTCTTCAATGCGAGTGAGCGCGTTCATACGACCTCCGCCACGGCAGACACGTTGATTACGCGAGTGGTGGGGTGGCATTGCTCCTGGGCGCCGACCCAGCGCAGGCACAGGGTGCCTTGGCGTACGCCGGCGGTTTGCAGCCAGTTGCTTACCCCAGGGTCGAGCTCGCTGAGTACCAGGGTCACGCCGCCGTTTTCGTCGTAGCGGGCCTGGTGCTTGTTGAAGCAGATCTGGTGGTAGCGGTAGTCCAGCGATTCCATCCAGTAGTTGTTGATCTGCAAGTTCCAGAAGTCGCAGTCCGGCACCTTGTCGATGTGAATCACCAGCGCCTCTTTCTCGGCCAGCGCCCAGTGCGAGTGGTAATAGAAGATGTTCGGGTCACCGCCCACGGACTGGCAGAGCGCCTGGTTGGCGGGAGGCAGTTGATTGCTGTGCGGCAGGTAGCTTTGGCTCCAGTCGGCGAACAGCCTCGCGGTGTTTTCCACGAAGCTCGATACCCGCGCCAGGCCCTGTTGGAATGTCGCCGGATCAAGGGCCTGCGGCTTGCTCTCGGTGCCGATGCGCTCAATGCTCAGCTTGGCCGGCACTTCGCTGCGACGGTCAAGAAACGTCTGGCGCACGATCAGGGCATTGGTGGCGTCTTCCATCTTCAGCCAGTTGCCCGGTTGCGGCTCGGTGCTGAGGATGATCTCGAAATTGCCCTGGGCATCGACCTGCAGCTGGCTGGCGTCGATGAAGCCGGTCTGGATCAAGGTGCCGTCGGTTTCGTAACCGCCTTTCTGGGTGCCAAAGCTCAGGTAGGCGACGCTGCCGCGCTGGCCTTTGATGCGGTATTGCAGCGTGCCGTCCAGGCGCGAGTACTCGTAGAGGTTATCCGGGTTGTCGGCACCAATCTTCGCGGTCTCGTGGGAAGTCTTGAAAAAGCTGGGAAAGGCCGGGTCGGCAAACTCGATGTGCATCTCCAGGCCGATGCGCAGCAGGCGTGTGAGGTAGCGGAAACCTTCGGCGCGGGTGGCCGCATCGGCCGGTGCTTCGGGGCGCAGGATCTGCTCGCCGCAGCGCTTGAGGTGATCGCAGAACGTGGCCCAGGTCTGGCCACTCAACAACTGTTGTTCGTCAATAGAGCTGATTGTCATTGTTAGACTCTCTTGATTAGGCGAGCACCGCCGCAGGGTGCTCGCTGGATGCCCGGCGAACCGGGCGCCGGGGCTAGAGTTCCTTGCCGATGAAGCCGCGCTCGATCAGCACCTCGATGATCCGATCCACTGCACCCTCGGGCGTCAGCTTGCTGGTCTGGATATGAATATCCGGCTTGCTCGGCACCTCATAAGGCGAGTCGATGCCCGTGAAGTTTTTCAGCTCGCCGCGGCGGACTTTCTTGTACAGGCCCTTGGGGTCGCGCTCTTCGGCCACGGCCAGCGGCGTATCGACGAAGATCTCGATGAACTCGCCTTCCTGCAGCAGCCCACGCGCCATCTCGCGCTCGGAACGGAAGGGCGAGATGAAGGCGGTCAACACGATCAACCCGGCATCCACGAATAACTTGGACACCTCGGCTACCCGGCGGATGTTTTCCACGCGGTCGGCGTCAGTGAAGCCCAGGTCGCGGTTCAAGCCGTGACGCACGTTGTCGCCGTCGAGCAGGTAGGTATGGCGGCCGCGAGCGTACAGGCGGGTTTCCAGCAGGTTGGCAATGGCCGATTTGCCGGCCCCCGACAAACCGGTGAACCACAGCAGCACCGGCTGCTGGCCCATCTGTTCGGCGCGAGCCTTCTTGTTCACATCCACGTGTTGCATATGGATGTTCTGCGAGCGGCGCAGGGAGAACTCGATCAGGCCGGCGCCGACGGTGGCGTTGGTCAGGCGGTCGATGAGGATGAAGCTGCCGGTTTCCCGGTTGTTCTTATAGGCATCGAAAGCGATCGGCTGGCTGGTAAACAGGTTGCACACGCCGATCTCGTTCAACGCCAGTTCCTTGGCCGCCAAGTGCTCCATGGTATTGACGTTGATCTTGTACTTGGGCACCGCCAAGGTGACCGACAGCGTCTTGCCGCCGATCTTCATCAAGTACGGGCGGCCGGCGAGCATGGCCTGTTCGTGCATCCAGATCAGGCTGACCTGGAATTGGTCGGCGACGCTGGCCGGGTCTTCGGCGGTGGACAGTACATCGCCGCGACTGCAATCGACTTCATCGGTCAGGGTGAGGGTGATGGACTGCCCAGCCACGGCTTGTTGCAGGTCGCCATCGAGGGTAACGATGCGCGAGATCCGGCTCTCTTGCCCGGCTGGCAACACACGGACGCGGTCACCGGGATGGATCACGCCGCTGGCGATGGTCCCGGTGAAACCACGGAAATCCAGGTTGGGGCGATTGACCCATTGCACCGGCATGCGGAACGCCAGTTTCTGCTGGTGCGCCTCGTCGACCTCAACGGTTTCCAGATAGCCCATCAGCGTGGTGCCGCGGTACCACGGCATGTGCTCGCTCTGCTCGGTGATGTTTTCGCCGCGCAGTGCGGACATCGGGATCGCGGTGAAATCCTGCAGGTTGATCTGTTTGGCGAAGGCGCGATAGTCATCGACGATGGCGTTGAAGACTTTCTCCGAGTAGTCCATCAGGTCCATCTTGTTGACCGCCAATACCACCTTGCGAATGCCGAGCAGCGAGGCCAGGTAGCTGTGACGCCTGGATTGGGTCAGTACGCCGCGTCGGGCATCGATCATCACCACGGCCACGTCCGCGGTGGAAGCGCCAGTCACCATGTTGCGGGTGTACTGCTCATGGCCCGGGGTGTCGGCAACGATGAACTTGCGCCGGTCGGTGGAGAAAAAACGGTAGGCCACGTCGATGGTGATGCCTTGTTCGCGCTCGGCGGCCAGGCCATCCACCAACAGGGCGAAGTCCAGTTCGCCACCCTGGGTGCCGTCTTTTTTCGAGTCGGCCTCCAGCGCTTCCATCTGGTCTTCGAAGAGCATTTTCGAATCGTAGAGCAGGCGTCCGATCAGGGTGCTCTTGCCATCGTCGACGCTGCCGCAGGTGATGAACCGCAGCAGGCTCTTGTGCTCGTGGGCCTTGAGGTATTGGCCGATATCCTCGGCAATCAGGTCAGATACGTGTGCCATTAGAAATACCCCTCTTGTTTTTTCTTCTCCATCGATGCGGACGAGTCGTGGTCGATCATTCGCCCCTGACGCTCGGACGTGCGGGTCAGCAGCATTTCCTGAATGATCTTGGGCAGGGTGTCGGCCTCGGATTCGACGGCACCGGTGAGCGGGTAGCAACCCAGGGTGCGGAAGCGCACGTTGCGCATCATCGGCACTTCACCCGGGTTGAGCGGCATGCGTTCGTCATCGACCATGATCAGCATGCCGTCACGCTCGACCACCGGGCGCGGCGCGGCGAAGTACAGCGGTACGATCGGGATGTTTTCCAGGTAGATGTATTGCCAGATGTCCAGCTCGGTCCAGTTGGAAAGGGGGAAGACGCGAATCGACTCGCCTTTGTGCTTGCGCGTGTTGTACAGGTGCCAGAGTTCCGGGCGCTGCTTCTTCGGGTCCCAGCGATGCTGGTCGGAGCGGAAGGAAAAAATCCGTTCCTTGGCCCGGGATTTTTCCTCGTCGCGTCGCGCACCGCCGAAGGCCGCGTCGAAACCGTAGTGATCCAGCGCCTGTTTCAGGCCTTCGGTCTTCATGATGTCGGTGTGGATCTGCGACCCGTGCTTGAACGGGCTGATGCCCATTTCAATGCCTTCGGGGTTGGTGTGGGTCAGCAGGTCCACGTTCAGCTTGGCCACCATCTGATCGCGGAAGCGATACATCTCCTGGAACTTCCAGGTGGTGTCGACATGCAGCAAAGGGAAGGGCGGCTTGGCCGGGTAGAAGGCCTTCATGGCCAGGTGCAGCATGACCGCGCTGTCCTTGCCGATGGAGTAGAGCATGACCGGGTTGTCGGCTTCGGCGACAACCTCGCGCATTGCCTGGATGCTCTCGGCCTCCAGTCGTTGCAGGTGGGTAAGCGTCATAGATTTTCCTCTCGCTTTTTGTTGTTGTCGTTTATCAACGTACAACTGCTGCGATTCGGACTTATGCGCGACTTGATGTTTTAACATCAGGCGCAACATCTGCAGCATGGGGTCGCGGGGAAGAGGGGGGGCGATGGTCGCTGGCACATCGTCATGGCTGACGCGCGCGGCTTGCTGACTGATCTGGGTCGCCAGTTCGCGGGCACCGCTGAGCATTGCGCTGGCTTGCGGCAGATGGAACAGATGCAGGCGTTCAGCGCGTTCGCCAGCCCAGGTGATAAAGGTCGCGGCGCGTTGCCAGTGCATGCCCGAGAGCAGCGCGAAGACTTTGCGTTCGGCCGAGCGACACAGGCGGTCGAAGAACTCTTCCAGGTGGGGGGCGCGCAACCCGTCTTCGTAAGGCAGCCAGAGCACCTTGCCGCGATTGCTGACCGCGCGCAGCACCCCGTAACTGAGCTTGCCCTGGTCGTTGCGCGCACCGTAGTCATCGATCCAGTGGATCTCGCCGTTCTGCGTACGCGCCTGTTCGAGAATGTCCCGGTAGGTGCTGCGGTACCAGCGCTGCACCGCCAGCGAAGCATTGGCGACACGCTTGGCCGGGCGCTCGGCATTGAGCTGCCAGCGTTGCAGATAATGGGCGGCGGTGCGTTCTGGCAGGTCGATATCGTGCAGACGCTTGACCAATGCCTGCATCGCTTCCAGTTGCCAGAGCAGGAACGGCAGCTGGTGCCGTTCCGGCAGCGTGCTGACCAGCAATTGGTAGATGCTGCGTTCTTGCTCGGCGCTGAGGCTGCGGCCCTCACCTTGCTTGCGCCCACGTTCGCGCACAGGCACGGCGCTCCAGCCACCGGCTTGCCACGCCTTGTAGGCAGAGATGATGGTCGGCGATGAGAGCCCGGTGTCCTGGCTGATGGTCTTGAGCGTGCTGCCGCCGATGCGCAACTGCACGGCACGCAGGCGCAGCTGGTTGATCTGCGCAACGGATAACTGATTGCCGTGGGACACGGGAACTCCTGTTAAACATCCATTTGCTGAGTGGCGGGGCTGTAGATGTCTGTACTGTTCCCGGATCCGCAAAACGGCGCATAGGCCGAACGGACCATACGAAGAACAAAAACAGGAGAATTCCCATGAACGACTCAATGACTGTTCTGCTTGAAGACGTCATCGGTATTGTTCGCGCAGCGGGCGAGCTGGTGATGGAGGTGTATCGCTCGGATTTCGAGGTGCGCGGGAAAGTCGATACCTCGCCGGTGACCGAGGCTGACGAGCGCGCCGAGGCGCTGATTCTGCAGGCCTTGGCTGCACGCACGCCGCAGATCCCGGTGATTTCCGAAGAGGCCGCCGCTGCCGGCCATGTGCCCGAGGTGGGCCAGCGATTCTGGCTGGTGGACCCGCTGGACGGCACCAAGGAGTTCATCAATCGCAATGGCGAGTTCACCGTCAATATCGCCCTGATCGATAACGGTGAACCGGTGCTCGGGGTAGTCCTGGCGCCCGCGCTGGACCGACTGTTTGCCGGTGCCCGTGGTTACGGCGCCTTTATCGAACAGACGGGAGAGCGCCAGGCAATTCACTGCCGAACGGTGTCGCAGGAGGGGCTGGACGTGGTCGCCAGCCGCTCCCATGGCGATGCCGAGGCGCTGGATAAATTCCTCGACGGGCGTCAGGTGCGTTCACTGAAAAGTGCCGGTTCATCGCTGAAGATTTGCCTGGTGGCTGCTGGCGAAGCAGACCTTTATCCGCGCCTGGGGCGCACCATGGAGTGGGACATTGCCGCGGGGCATGCGGTGCTTGTCGCGGCCGGTGGGCAGATTCGCACCCTTGCCGGCGATGCGCTGCGTTATGGCAAGCCCGGCCTGGACAACCCGCATTTCTACGCTCAGGGTCTATAGACCTCAGACGCTTGCGTGCGCTGGTTGCATATTTGGATTGGGTGTATATCCGTTGCTGCGGTAACGGCGACTTATGGTTTCGCTCTTACAGCGAGTCTTGGAAAAACGGAACGCCGCCCGGCCCTAAGTAACCAAGGGCTCTTGCCCCTGGCGTTCGGCCCCTCGCTGGGGCT
>NZ_JBYTEO010000088.1:3792-24971 GCF_058791355.1 Pseudomonas sp. EB271-G4-1 | reverse complement strand
GGCTCGCTCCCACAGGGGATTAGTGGTGATCAAAAAACTGTGGGAGCGAGCCTGCTCGCGAAGGCGGACCGTCAGGTGCCAAATAAACATGAGCCAATAATTATCGGCTTCCCCTGTGGGAGGTTTCCTACTGTTACCCGCGAGCTTTCAAGTTACTGAATGTGTAACCGCGCTGCGCCGATTCGGGGCATTGGGAAACGCCAAGCCCTGTTGGGGGCCTCCACAAACAATAAGAATCCACGCTGCGCTTGCCGGATTAGAAGGGTTTGCCAATAATAGGCCCGCAACTTGCAATATTGATCGGTTCACTGTCTTTTGCTCTTGCATGATTCTGCAAGGCTGTCAACGTGCCCGGGCGGCTTTCTCGGTGCTTCTGTAATTAGTTGTCGCATTGAAGAAATATCGGCTTCGGGCCTGTCGTTAGAATGCCGATCACTTGCTCGTCGTTGCCCGTGTTGAATTTCAACACCTGCATCCCAGGACGCAGCAACGCTTTCCGGTTCCACTCATTCGCATATTGGGCTATCGCTCACTCTGCCGTTTTAGCCCTTTACCGATGGAGTCCCAAGATGAAGAAACTCGTGCTGCTTGGCGCCCTGGCTATGTCCGCCGTGCTGTCCCTGCCATCCTTCGCCGATGAAAAACCTCTGAAGATCGGTATCGAAGCGGCTTACCCTCCGTTCGCTTCGAAAGCGCCGGACGGCAGCATCGTGGGTTTCGACTACGACATCGGTAACGCCCTGTGCGAAGAGATGAAGGTCAAGTGCGTGTGGGTTGAACAAGAGTTCGACGGTCTGATCCCTGCGCTGAAGGTGCGCAAGATCGACGCGATCCTGTCGTCCATGTCGATCACTGAAGACCGCAAGAAGTCCGTGGACTTCACCAACAAGTACTACAACACCCCGGCGCGCCTGGTCATGAAGGCCGGTACTCAGGTGGGCGACAACCTGGCTGAGCTCAAGGGCAAGAACATCGGCGTGCAACGTGGTTCGATCCACGAGCGTTTCGCCCGTGAAGTGCTGGCCCCGCTGGGTGCCGAAATCAAGCCTTACGGCTCGCAGAACGAAATTTATCTCGACGTGGCCGCCGGCCGCCTCGACGGCACCGTGGCAGACGCTACCCTGTTGAATGACGGCTTCCTGAAAACCGACGCAGGTAAAGGTTTCGCCTTCGTGGGGCCTGCCTTCACTGACGTCAAATACTTCGGCGACGGCGTGGGTATCGCCGTTCGCAAGGGTGACGCGCTGAAAGACAAGATCAACACCGCGATCGCCGCCATTCGCGAGAACGGCAAGTACAAGCAAATCCAGGACAAGTACTTCGATTTCGACATTTACGGTAAGTAAGTACGTCGCAACGACAAGTCCGAAATGGCGCAAGCAACAGGATCTCTGAGGTTTGCGCCATTTTTTCATCCCAACTTTCGAGGACCTGAATCATGTTGAAAGGCTACGGGGCTGTCATCCTCGATGGCGTTTGGCTGACGCTTCAGCTCGCCTTGTCGTCCATGGCCCTGGCCATTGTCCTGGGCCTGATTGGCGTGGCGCTTCGCCTGTCGCCAGTGCGCTGGCTGGCCTGGCTGGGCGACCTGTATTCCACGGTGATTCGCGGCATTCCAGACCTGGTGCTGATCCTGCTGATTTTCTACGGCGGCCAGGACCTGCTCAACCGCGTCGCGCCGATGCTGGGTTATGACGAATACATCGACCTGAACCCCTTGGCCGCCGGTATCGGCACCCTGGGCTTCATCTTTGGTGCCTACCTGTCGGAAACCTTCCGTGGCGCGTTCATGGCGATCCCCAAGGGGCAGGCCGAAGCCGGCATGGCCTACGGCATGAGCAGTTTCCAGGTGTTCTTCCGGGTGTTGGTACCGCAGATGATTCGCCTGGCGATTCCCGGTTTCACCAACAACTGGCTGGTGCTGACCAAGGCTACCGCGCTGATTTCGGTGGTGGGCCTGCAAGACATGATGTTCAAGGCCAAGCAGGCGGCAGATGCTACCCGTGAGCCTTTCACCTTCTTCCTCGCAGTGGCGGCGATGTACCTGGTGATCACCAGTGTCTCGTTGCTGGCATTGCGTCACCTCGAGAAGCGCTACTCGGTAGGCGTAAGGGCGGCTGAGCTATGATCTTCGACTACAACGTCATTTGGGAGGCCTTGCCGCTGTACTTCGGCGGCCTGGTGACCACCCTCAAGTTGCTCGCGCTGTCGCTGTTCTTCGGCCTGCTGTGTGCGTTGCCGCTGGGCCTGATGCGCGTCTCGAAAAATGCCGTGGTCAACATGACGGCGTGGCTCTACACCTACGTGATCCGCGGCACGCCGATGCTGGTGCAGCTGTTCTTGATCTACTACGGCCTGGCACAGTTCGAAGCCGTTCGCGAAAGCTTCTTGTGGCCGTGGCTGTCCAGCGCAACGTTCTGCGCGTGCCTGGCGTTCGCGATCAACACCAGCGCCTACACCGCCGAAATCATCGCCGGCAGCCTGCGCGCTACGCCGAACGGCGAGATCGAAGCAGCCAAGGCCATGGGCATGTCGCGGGTCAAGATGTACAAGCGCATCCTGCTGCCGTCGGCCCTGCGCCGTGCGCTGCCGCAGTACAGCAACGAAGTGATCATGATGTTGCAGACCACCAGCCTGGCGTCCATCGTGACCCTGATCGACATTACCGGTGCTGCGCGCACGGTCAACGCCCAGTTCTACCTGCCGTTCGAGGCGTACATCACCGCCGGCGTGTTCTACCTGTGCCTGACCTTCATCCTGGTGAAGTTGTTCAAGATGGCCGAGCGCCGCTGGCTGGGCTACCTGGCCCCGCGGAAGCACTGATATGGAACGCATCGATCATGCTTTGCCGTGGAGCCACCTCGGTAGCGAACGCCGGATTTCGGTATTCCGCTTCGGTGGTGGCGAGCGCAAGGCTTACATCCAGGCCAGCCTGCACGCCGATGAATTGCCGGGCATGCGCACCGCCTGGGCCCTGAAGAAGCGCCTGGCCGAACTCGAAGCCCAAGGTCTGTTGAACGGTGTGATCGAGTTGGTGCCGGTGGCCAATCCACTGGGCCTCGGCCAGTTGCTTCAGGGCAATCATCAAGGGCGTTTCGAGGCCGGTAGCGGCAAGAATTTCAATCGGGATTTCGTTGAGTTGAGCGCGCCAGTGGCTGCGCAACTTGATGGGCATCTGGGTGACGATCCGCACGCCAATATTCGTTTGATCCGCCAGGCCATGAGTGATCACCTGGCGGCATTGCCTGAGGCGAGCAGTCAGTTGCAAGGCATGCAGCGTGTTCTGCTCAGCCACGCCTGCACCGCCGATGTGGTGCTGGACCTGCATTGCGATGCCGAAGCGGCGCTGCACATGTACGCCTTGCCGCAGCACTGGCCGCAGTGGCGCTCGCTGGCGGCGCACCTGGATGTGAAGGTTGGCTTGCTGGCGGAAGATTCCGGCGGCAGCTCCTTCGACGAAGCCTGTTCGCTGCCGTGGCTGCGCCTGTCGCGTCTGTTCCCGGATGCGCAGATTCCGCTGGCGTGCCTGGCGACTACCATTGAATTGGGTGGTCAGGCCGACACCGGTCGCGCGCAATCCGAGGCTCACGCCGAAGGCATCCTGGCGTTCCTCGCCGAGCAAGGCCTGATCAGTGGCGAGTGGCCGAACGCGGCGCACGAACCTTGCGAAGGCCTGCCGTTCGAAGGCACCGAACTGCTGTTCGCCCCGCATCCGGGTGTGGTGAGTTTCCTGCGCAAACCCGGTGAATGGGTTGAGGCAGGCGATGAAATTTTCGAAGTGATCGATCCGCTGGCGGATCGGGTCAGCACGGTGTGTGCTGGTACGTCCGGGGTGCTGTTTGCCATTGAACGGCTGCGTTACGCCCAACCCGGTTTCTGGCTGGCCAAGGTGGCGGGGCGCGAAGCGCTGCGTCACGGGCGCTTGCTCAACGACTGACTGACTGTTTTTGTGAGAACCGACCGCATGTACAAGCTTGAAGTCCAAGACCTGCATAAACGCTATGGCAGTCACGAAGTGCTCAAGGGCGTGTCCCTGAAAGCGGCGGCCGGCGATGTGATCAGCATCATCGGCTCCAGTGGCTCCGGCAAGAGTACCTTCCTGCGCTGCATCAACCTGCTGGAACAGCCGCACGCCGGCAAGATCCTGCTCAACAACGAAGAGCTGAAGCTGGTGGCGAACAAGGACGGCGCGCTGAAGGCCGCCGACCCGAAACAGCTGCAACGCATGCGTTCGCGCCTGTCGATGGTGTTCCAGCATTTCAACCTGTGGTCGCACATGACCGCGCTGGAAAACATCATGGAAGCGCCGGTTCACGTGCTCGGTGTGTCCAAGGCCGAAGCTCGCGAAAAAGCCGAGCACTACCTGAACAAAGTGGGCGTCGCTCATCGTAAAGATGCTTACCCGGGCCATATGTCCGGCGGCGAACAGCAGCGTGTGGCGATCGCCCGTGCGCTGGCGATGGAACCTGAGGTGATGCTGTTCGACGAACCGACTTCGGCCCTCGACCCGGAACTGGTCGGTGACGTGCTGAAGGTCATGCAGGCCCTGGCCCAGGAAGGCCGGACCATGGTCGTGGTGACCCACGAAATGGGCTTCGCCCGTGAAGTGTCGAACCAGCTGGTGTTCCTGCACAAAGGCGTTGTTGAAGAAAGCGGCAACCCGCGTGAGGTGCTGGTCAATCCACAGTCCGAACGTTTGCAACAGTTCCTTTCGGGTAGCCTGAAGTAATCAAGACTCTCGTTGTGCACCTCGTAGGAGCTGCCGAAGGCTGCGATCTTTTGATGTTGATTGTTCACGTCAAAAGATCGCAGCCTCGTTTCACTCGACAGCTCCTACAGGGGATCTGTGCGGGCTTTTGAGATTTGTGTTCATTTACGGGCTAGCATTGGCCCATGCCTTCATCACTGTTCTTCGCTTCGGATCGCTCGCCCATGACTGCCCATCGAATAGGTTTCCTGATATGGCCCAGCACAAAAGCACTGACGCTGGCGCTGGCTGAGGAGGCCTTGCGGGTTGCCCAGCGTGTGCATCCCGACGTGGTTTATGAGCTGTCGTTCCTGCAGGCCGAACCGCAGGGCGAAGGTCAGTGGCAATTGCCCGGTGAACCCTGGGCCGGCAAGCTCGAAAACTTCCAGAAACTGTTCCTGCTCGCCGATGAGCCGCCGACCAGTCTCGCGCCGGCCCTGAGCAGTGCGCTCAAGCAGTTGGTGCGTGCCGGTTGTGTGATCGGCGGGCTGTCGGCCGGTGTTTATCCGTTGGCGCAACTGGGCTTGCTCGACGGCTACCGCGCTGCGGTGCACTGGCGCTGGCAGGACGACTTCGCCGAACGTTTTCCGAAAGTCATCGCCACCAGTCATCTGTTCGATTGGGATCGCGATCGTCTGACCGCCTGTGGCGGCATGTCGGTGCTCGACTTGCTGTTGGCGGTACTGGCTCGCGATCACGGCGCCGAACTGGCCGGCGCGGTGTCGGAAGAATTGGTGGTCGAGCGTATTCGCGAAGGCGGTGAGCGCCAACGCATCCCATTGCAGAACCGCCTGGGCTCCAGTCATCCAAAGCTCACCCAGGCGGTGCTGCTGATGGAAGCGAACATCGAGGAGCCGCTGACCACAGACGAAATCGCCCAGCATGTGTGCGTGTCCCGTCGACAACTGGAACGGATCTTCAAGCAATACCTCAACCGCGTGCCGAGCCAGTACTACCTGGAACTTCGCCTGAACAAGGCGCGGCAGATGTTGATGCAAACCAGCAAGTCGATCATCCAGATCGGCCTGTCCTGTGGTTTCTCTTCGGGCCCGCACTTCTCCAGCGCCTACCGCAATTTCTTCGGCGCCACGCCGCGCGAAGATCGTAACCAGCGGCGCAGCAGCAGCCCGTTCGAATTGTCGTCGGTTCCGTCGGAACGCGGCTAATCCCAGCACAAAAGGCCATGGCATTGTTCCCATGGCCTTTTGCATTCAAGCCCTCATCTCCATGTCCGCATTTGCGCAATCAACCCGCAGTAGAGAGTCGGGGTGGGCGGGTGCCGCAAATCAAATCCCCGCAACCCTGCCGTTAACCCGGTCGGCCAGTTAAACTGCGCCTTTGCGACCCTATTTGTCGCATTGCCATAAACCCGGGCAAAACCGGGTTTGGCGCTATAAGAAGTTGTCGCTTGGCGGCAAGGCCGGGCTGAAAACTGTCCTTACAATCCTCACCAAGCTCGCCAGTTTCAGGCGAGTGTTTTCTCTTCAGGAGACTCCGATGTCCGTTGAGCACGCTGCGGTAGAACGCGCCGATTTCGATCAGGTAATGGTTCCCAACTATGCGCCAGCCGCCTTCATTCCCGTGCGTGGCGCCGGTTCCCGCGTTTGGGACCAGTCCGGTCGCGAGCTGGTCGACTTCGCCGGCGGGATCGCCGTCAACGTATTGGGCCACGCACATCCGGCGCTGGTCGGTGCCTTGACCGAGCAGGCCAACAAGCTGTGGCACGTGTCCAACGTGTTCACCAATGAGCCGGCCCTGCGCCTGGCCCATAAGCTGGTCGATGCCACCTTTGCCGAGCGTGCTTTCTTCTGCAACTCTGGCGCCGAAGCCAACGAAGCGGCCTTCAAGCTGGCCCGTCGTGTCGGTTTCGACCGCTTCGGCAGCGAGAAGTACGAGATCATCGCCGCGCTCAACAGCTTCCACGGCCGTACCCTGTTCACCGTGAACGTCGGTGGCCAGTCGAAGTACTCCGATGGCTTCGGTCCGAAAATCACCGGTATCACCCATGTGCCGTACAACGACCTGGCCGCGCTAAAAGCTGCCATTTCCGACAAGACCTGCGCCGTGGTACTGGAGCCGATCCAGGGTGAGAGCGGTGTGATCCCGGCGGAACTCGAATACCTGCAAGGTGCCCGCGAACTCTGCACCGCGCACAACGCGCTGTTGATCTTCGACGAAGTGCAAACCGGCATGGGCCGTACCGGCCATCTGTTTGCCTATCAGCATTACGGCGTGATTCCGGACATCCTGACCAGCGCCAAGAGCCTGGGCGGCGGTTTCCCGATCGCGGCAATGCTGACCACCGAAGACCTGGCCAAGCATCTGGTTGTCGGCACCCACGGCACCACCTACGGCGGCAACCCGCTGGCGTGCGCAGTCGCCGAAGCCGTGATCGATGTGATCAACACACCCCAAGTGCTGGCCGGCGTCAATGCCAAGCACGACAAGTTCAAGGCACGCCTTGAGCAGATCGGCGAGAAGTACGGTCTGTTCACCCAGGTTCGTGGCCTGGGGCTGTTGATCGGTTGCGTACTGAGCGATGCCTGGAAAGGCAAGGCCAAGGACATTTTCAACGCCGCTGAAAAAGAAGGCCTGATGGTGCTGCAAGCCGGCCCGGACGTGGTGCGTTTCGCGCCAAGCCTGGTGGTCGAAGACGCGGACATCGACGAAGGTCTGGACCGTTTCGAACGTGCCGCGGCAAAACTGACGCAAGCCTGATAGACCCTTCGACGCCTGCAAGTCAGGCGTCGAACCCAATTTTTATGCCGGGCCCGTTTTTTATGTGGGAGCGAGCCTGCTCGCGAAGGTGTTTCAGTCGACATCAATGTTGCTGACATACCTTCGCGAGCAGGCTCGCTCCCACAAGGGTCCGGCTTATTTTCCTCAAGAGTATGAGAAAGGAGTGACACCATGCTGGTGATGCGCCCCGCGCAAATGGCTGATCTGGGCGAGGTACAGCGTCTGGCTGCGGACAGCCCGATTGGTGTCACTTCCTTGCCGGATGACGTTGAACGCCTGAGCGACAAGATCGCCGCGAGCGAAGCCTCGTTCGCTGCCGAAGTCAGCTTCAACGGTGAAGAGAGCTATTTCTTCGTACTTGAAGACACGGCCACCGGCAAGTTGGTGGGCTGTTCGGCGATTGTCGCCTCGGCGGGTTATTCCGAGCCGTTCTACAGTTTCCGTAATGAAACCTTCGTGCACGCCTCCCGCGAGCTGAAGATTCATAACAAGATCCACGTGCTCTCGCAGTGCCACGACCTCACGGGCAACAGCCTGTTGACCAGTTTCTACGTGCAGCGTGAGCTGGTGGGTTCACCGTGGGCCGAGCTCAATTCACGTGGCCGCTTGCTGTTCGTGGCCAGCCACCCGGAGCGCTTCGCCGATTCAGTGGTGACCGAGATCGTCGGCTACAGCGACGAAAATGGCGATTCGCCGTTCTGGGATGCCATCGGCCGCAACTTCTTCGATCTCAACTACGCCGAAGCCGAACGTCTGTGCGGCCTGAAGAGCCGGACCTTCCTCGCCGAACTGATGCCGCACTACCCGATCTACGTCCCGCTGCTGCCGGACTCTGCTCAGGAAGCCATGGGCCAGGTGCACCCTAGGGCGCAGATCACCTTCGACATCCTGATGCGCGAAGGCTTCGAAACCGATCACTACATCGACATCTTCGATGGCGGCCCGACCTTGCATGCCCGTGTCTCGGGGGTCCGTTCGATCGCCCAGAGCCGTGTGGTGCCGGTGAAAATCGGTGAGCCGGTCAAGGGTGCCGGTCGACAATACCTGGTGGCCAATGCCCAGTTGCAGGATTACCGCGCAATCATGCTCGAGCTCGATTACGCGCCGGGCAAGCCCGTGACCCTGGATCTGGAAGCGGCCGAAACCCTGGGTGTCGGTGAAGGTGCGAGCGTGCGCCTGGTGGCGGTTTAACGCCTGCTTGAAAAAAATGCCTGAAAAGCAGCGAGTTTCACGGGTGGCGCAAGCGGCCCGTTTGAGGAGATAGCATGATCGTTCGTCCCGTACGCAGCAGCGATTTACCCGCTCTGATCGACCTGGCCCGCAGCACCGGCACCGGCCTGACCACCTTGCCGGCCAACGAAGAGCGTCTGGCCCACCGGGTCGGTTGGGCCGAGAAGACCTTCCGTGGCGAAGCCGGGCGAGCCGATGCGGACTACCTGTTCGTGCTCGAAGACGACAATGGCCGCGTGGTGGGCATTTCCGCCATCGCTGGCGCCGTGGGCCTGCGTGAGCCCTGGTACAACTTCCGGGTCGGCCTGACGGTCAGTGCTTCGCAAGAGCTGAACATCTACCGTGAAATCCCGACGCTGTTCCTGGCCAATGACCTGACCGGCAATTCCGAGTTGTGCTCGCTGTTCCTGCATGCCGATTACCGCAGTGGCCTCAATGGCCGCATGCTGTCCAAGGCGCGGATGCTGTTCATCGCCGAGTTCCCGCAACTGTTTGGCAACAAGATCATTGCCGAGATGCGCGGGGTTTCCGATGAAGCCGGGCGTTCACCGTTCTGGGAAAGCCTGGGTCGGCACTTCTTCAAGATGGAATTCAGTCAGGCTGACTATCTGACCGGCGTGGGCAACAAGGCCTTCATTGCCGAGCTGATGCCGAAGTTTCCGCTGTACACCTGCTTCCTGTCGCCCGATGCGCGTAACGTGATTGGCCAGGTGCACCCGGACACCGAGCCGGCGCTGGCCATGCTCAAGAGCGAAGGTTTCAGCTACCAGGGCTACGTCGACATTTTCGACGCGGGCCCGGCCATCGAGTGCGAAACCGGCAAGATCCGCGCCGTGCGCGACAGCCAGGCGCTGGTGCTGGCTATCGGCACGCCGGGTGACGACGCCACGCCGTTCATCATTCACAACCGCAAGCGCGAAGACTGCCGCATCACTGCCGCTCCGGCACGTCTGGCCGCCGGCACGCTGGTGGTCGACCCGCTGACCGCCAAACGTCTTCAACTCAACGCAGGCGATCAAGTGCGCGCCGTGGCGTTGTCTGCTGCTCGGGAGTCGAAATAATGAAATCGCTATACATCGCAGGTGAATGGCTGGCAGGTCAGGGCGAAGCTTTTGAGTCGCTGAACCCGGTGACCCAGCAAGTCCTTTGGTCTGGCAACGGTGCCACCGCGGATCAGGTCGAATCGGCGGTACAGGCTGCGCGTCAGGCGTTCCCGGGCTGGGCCCGTCGCCCCCTGCAAGAACGTATTTCGGTGTTGGAAGCCTTTGCCGCAGCGCTGAAAAATCACGCGGACGAACTGGCGCATGCCATCGGTGAGGAAACCGGCAAGCCCCTGTGGGAAGCCGCCACCGAAGTCACCAGCATGGTCAACAAGATTGCGATCTCGGTGCAGAGCTACCGTGAGCGCACTGGCGAGAAGAGCGGCCCGCTGGGCGACGCCACCGCCGTGCTGCGCCACAAACCGCACGGTGTGGTGGCGGTGTTCGGGCCCTACAATTTCCCTGGGCACTTGCCGAACGGGCACATCGTGCCGGCCTTGCTGGCCGGTAACTGTGTGCTGTTCAAGCCAAGTGAGCTGACGCCGAAAGTCGCCGAACTGACGGTCAAGTGCTGGATCGAGGCCGGTTTGCCGGCGGGCGTGCTGAACCTGCTGCAGGGCGCTCGCGAAACCGGTATCGCCCTGGCGGCGAGCCCGGGCATCGACGGCCTGTTCTTCACGGGTTCCAGCCGTACCGGCAATCACCTGCACCAGCAATTTGCCGGTCGTCCGGACAAGATCCTTGCCCTGGAGATGGGGGGTAACAATCCGCTGGTAGTGGATCAGGTCGCCGATCTCGATGCCGCTGTCTACACCATTATCCAGTCGGCGTTCATCTCCGCCGGCCAGCGCTGCACCTGTGCCCGCCGCTTGCTGGTGCCGCAGGGCGCCTGGGGCGACACATTGCTGGCGCGCCTGGTGGCGGTCAGCTCGACGATTGAAGTCGGCGCGTTCGATCAGCAACCGGCGCCTTTCATGGGCTCGGTGATTTCCCTCGGCGCGGCTAAAGCGTTGATGGATGCCCAGGAGCATTTGCTGGCCAACGGCGCCGTGGCGCTGCTGGAAATGACTCAGCCGCAAGCGCAGTCCGCCTTGCTGACCCCGGGCATTCTGGACGTCACGGCAGTCGCTGAGCGCCCGGACGAAGAGCTGTTCGGCCCGTTGCTGCAAGTGATCCGCTACGCTGATTTTGAAGCGGCGATCGTTGAAGCCAACGACACCGAATACGGCCTGGCCGCCGGGCTGTTGTCGGATTCCGAAGCGCGCTACCAGCAGTTCTGGCTGGAAAGCCGCGCCGGTATCGTCAACTGGAACAAGCAATTGACCGGCGCGGCCAGCAGCGCGCCATTCGGTGGCGTCGGCGCCTCGGGCAACCACCGCGCCAGCGCCTACTATGCGGCGGATTACTGCGCATACCCGGTGGCCTCACTGGAAACCCCGAGCCTGGTGTTGCCGGCGGCCCTCACGCCTGGCGTGAAAATGGCGTGATGCCATTCGCGAGCAGGCTCGCTCCCACATTGGAATGTATGTCCCTGTGGGAGCGAGCCTGCTCGCGAAGGTCGCCACGCGGTCTTACTCAATTGTTACCAGAAGCCTATAACAAACAGATTCTCGTGGAGCCTCGCTGATGAAATCCTATGAAGTCAATTTTGACGGTCTAGTGGGGCCGACCCATAACTACGGCGGCCTGTCCTACGGTAACGTCGCGTCCCAGAGCAACAGCCAGCAGTCTTCCAATCCGAAGGAAGCGGCGCTGCAAGGCCTGGCGAAGATGAAAGCGCTGATGGACATGGGCTTTCAACAGGGCGTGCTGGCGCCACAGGAACGTCCGGACGTGGCTGCCCTGCGTCGCCTGGGTTTTGGCGGTACCGACGCTCAAGTCATCGAGCGCGCCGCCAAGGAAGCCATGCCATTGCTGGTCGCCAGCTGCTCGGCTTCAAGCATGTGGGTGGCCAACGCGGCCACCGTCAGCCCGAGCGCCGACACCGCGGATGGCCGCGTGCATTTCACCGCCGCCAACCTCAACTGCAAGTACCACCGCAGCATCGAGCACCCAACCACCAGTCGCGTGTTGGGCGCCATGTTCGCCGACCAGAAGCACTTCGCCCACCACGCCGCGCTGCCGGCCGTGGCGCAGTTCGGTGACGAAGGCGCAGCCAACCACACGCGTTTCTGCCGTGAATACGGCGAAGCCGGTGTCGAATTCTTCGTGTTCGGTCGCAGTGCTTTCGACACCCGCTACCCGGCACCGCAGAAATACCCGGCGCGCCAGACTCTCGAAGCGTCGCAGGCAGTCGCTCGCCTGCACGGCCTGAGCGATGACGGCGTGGTCTACGCCCAGCAGAACCCGTCGGTGATCGACCAGGGCGTGTTCCACAATGACGTGATCGCGGTCGGTAACGGTGAAGTGCTGTTCTATCACGAGGACGCTTTCCTCGAGACCGAGAAAATGCTCGCCGAACTGCAGAGCAAACTCGCCAAGGTCGGTGGGAAATTTCAATCGATCTGTGTACCGCGTTCCGCGGTAACCGTCGAAGACGCGGTGCGTTCCTACCTGTTCAATAGCCAGTTGCTGTCGCGTCCTGACGGTTCCATGCTGTTGATCGTGCCGGAAGAATGCCGTGGCAACGAGCGCGTATGGCAATACCTGCAGGGTTTGACCAGCTCCGGCGGCCAGATCAGCGAAGTGAAAGTCTTCGATCTCAAGCAGAGCATGCAGAACGGCGGTGGCCCTGCCTGCCTGAGGTTGCGTGTTGCGCTCAACGAAACCGAGCTGGCGGCCGTCAACCCAGGCGTTATCATGACGGCACCGTTGTACGGCACCCTGACCGAATGGGTCGAGAAGCACTACCGCGACCGCATGACCGAAAACGATCTGGCGGACCCGCAATTGCTGCTCGAGTGCCGGACGGCACTGGATGAACTGACGCAAATCCTTAAACTGGGCGCGGTTTATCCATTCCAGATCAATTGATCGACGGCGCGTTGTCATGCACGACGGCGCGCCGCTTCATCTCCACTGAGAGCGTAAAAGACATGAGCGACAAACTGCAGCTGATCCTTGAAGACACCGACGGCACGCAACTGGAAACGTCCTGCACCCGCGTCGCGGTCATGTGGCAAGGCAAAGAGCTGTGGATCCAGCACGATGGTCGTGGCCAATTGCTGATCGGCGTGGACGTCGAAGAAGGCGATGCTGAATACGCCAACCTGCTGTTGCGCCCATTGGCGACTAATCTGGTAAGTCTGCAACTGGAGATGGAACCGGCTGACCTCGGCGACGACGAGGAACACGTTCACGGCCCGGATTGCAATCACGACCATTAAGGAAACCGCTCTATGCTCGCCCTCGGCAAACTGCTTGAACTGACCCTCGCCGGCCGCGAACCGGCGGAGAAGACTCAACTGACTGTCGAAGGCGTGCGCATGCGCTGGTTGAGCGAAGGTGCGCTGGAAGTGCGACCGCCGCAAGCCCGTGATAATGGCCTGGACCTGCTTTTATCGGCCGGTATCCACGGCAACGAAACAGCGCCGATCGAACTGCTCGATCGCCTGTTGCATGACATCGCCCGCGGCGACCTGAAGCCGCGTGCCCGCATTCTGTTCCTGTTCGGTAATCCTGAAGCCATTCGCAAGGGCGAGCGTTTCGTCGAGCAGGACGTCAATCGGCTGTTCAATGGCCGTCACGAACAAAGCAGTGGCTCCGAAGCGCTGCGCGCCTGTGAGCTGGAGCGTCTGGCGGCCAGTTTCTTCAGCCTGCCGGATCGTCAGCGACTGCACTATGATTTGCACACGGCGATTCGCGGCTCGAAAATCGAACAGTTCGCCTTGTACCCCTGGAAGGAAGATCGCCAGCATTCACGCCAGGAACTGGCCCGGCTTCGCGCCGCAGGCATGGAGGCGGTGCTGTTGCAGAACAAGCCGTCCATCGTCTTCAGTTCCTATACCTACGACAAGCTCGGAGCCGAGTCCTTTACCCTTGAACTGGGCAAGGCGCGACCGTTCGGGCAGAACGACGGGGTGAACGTTTCCTTGCTGGAAAACCGTCTCAAACAGATCATCGAAGGCACCGAGCCGGAGTTGGCGGAAGAGGCGTTGGACGGTTTGCAGCTGTTCAGCGTGGCACGGGAAATCATCAAGCACAGCGACAACTTCCGCCTGAACCTGCCAGTGGATATCGAGAACTTTTCGGAGCTGGAAGTGGGTTACCTGCTGGCGGAAGACATCGCCAATACCCGCTGGATCATCGAGGAGGAGGGTGCCCGGATCATCTTCCCGAACCCCAAGGTGAAGAATGGCCTGCGTGCCGGCATCCTGATCGTGCCGACCACCGACGAAAACCTCGCCTAAGGACAACACAAAACCACTGTGGGAGCGAGCCTGCTCGCGATTTATCCGAGAGCGCCGCGGGGAGCCAGACTTCCCGCGTAATCGTTGACGACCATCGCGAGCAGGCTCGCTCCCAAAGGTTCAGTGTTTAGACAGCTACGGCGCGCGGTTCAGTGCGACGCAGGCTACGGATCTTCATCAGCGTATCCGCGCACGTCTTCGCTGCTTCCTGTCCCTTATGCACGAAATGCTCGAAGAAGAACTTATGATGCAGTTCTTCACCCGCGTGAAAGTGGTGCGGGGTCAGCGATACCGAGAACACTGGCACTTCCGTTTCCAGTTGCACCTGCATCAGGCCGCTGACGACCGACTGGGCGACGAACTCGTGGCGGTAGATCCCGCCGTCAACCACCAGGGCTGCCGCGACGATGCCGGCATAACGGCCGGTCTTGGCCAGCAACTTGGCGTGCAGGGGCATTTCAAAGGCGCCGCCGACTTCGAAGAAATCGATGTCGGACTCCTGATAACCCTGGGCAATCATTTCAGCGACGAAGCCTTTACGGCTCTGGTCGACAATGTCCTTGTGCCAGCAGGCCTGGATGAACGCAACGCGTTCGCCATGGTGGTGTTTGCTTTTGCTGTCGATTGCGGTGGGTTGCATGTTCTGATTCCTGTTTGTGTGAAAAACAGGGCTTATGAATCGAATGGGATTTAAGGGTATGCACGCTCGCACGAGTGCCTGCGGACAGCCCTTTGGCGCCAATCCCGTTCTCTCTTCATCCGGACTATGACCGTCGGCCCCGGAATCACACCGGGTCTGCTGACCTTGTCGCCATGCACGGCAAAAGCCGTGCCTGTCACCAAGCGCTCGCGGGCTATGCGTGTTGCACGCAATTACCGCCGGTGGGGAGTTGCACCCCGCCCTGAGAACGTTTTGCCGCCAGATTGTTAGGCGGCGAAGCTTTTTTATCACATATTTCTCATCTGTGCATGGCTGCTATCCGATGATTGCTATCGACTTTTTCGTCGAAACAGCAAGTCGATTGCTGCCCAAGGGTTGAATATTGGTTGGCATGACCGCAGTACTTCCCGTCTGAAAGGGATTTCCCCCTGCTAACCGAGGCCAGATTCATGAGCGTTATCGATCTTCGCAGCGACACCGTCACCCAACCCACCCCTGGCATGCTCGAGGCGATGGCCACCGCCGTCACCGGTGACGACGTGTATGGCGAAGACCCGACGGTCAATCGACTGGAAGCCGAGCTGGCAAATCGCCTGGGTTTTGCTGCCGCACTGTTTGTCCCGACGGGCACCATGAGCAACCTGCTGGGCTTGATGGCCCATTGCGAGCGCGGTGACGAATACATCGTCGGCCAGCAGGCTCACACCTATAAGTACGAAGGTGGCGGGGCGGCGGTACTTGGCTCGATCCAGCCACAGCCGCTGGAAGTACAGGCCGATGGCTCGCTGGACCTTGCGCAGGTCGCGGCGGCGATCAAGCCGGACGACTTCCATTTTGCCCGCACCCGTTTGCTGGCGCTGGAAAACACCATGCAGGGCAAGGTCCTGCCCCTCGAATACCTGGCACGGGCGCGCAACTTTACCCGCGAACACGGGTTGCAACTGCATCTGGACGGTGCGCGGCTCTACAACGCGGCGGTCAAGCTGGGTGTCGATGCGCGGGAAATCACCCGGCATTTCGATTCCGTCTCGGTGTGCCTGTCAAAAGGCCTGGGCGCACCGGTGGGTTCGGTGTTGTGCGGTTCGGCAGAGCTGATCGGCAAGGCACGGCGCCTGCGCAAGATGGTCGGCGGCGGCATGCGCCAGGCCGGGATCCTGGCGGCGGCGGGCCTGTACGCGCTGGACCACAACGTCCAGCGCCTGGCCGACGACCACGCCAACGCCCAATTGCTGGCGCAAGGCCTGCGTGCAGCAGGTTTCGAGGTCGAGCCGGTGCAGACCAACATGGTTTACGTCGCCATGGGCGACAGGGCCGAAGCACTCAAGTCATTCGCCGCCGAGCGCGGGATCAAGCTCAGTGCTGCCGCTCGTCTGCGCATGGTCACGCACATGGACGTCAGCGCTACGCAAATCGAGCAGGTCGTCGCGACATTCGTCGACTTTTCCAGTAAGTGATAGCGTTAGCGCTCCAATTGACCGTTTCTATCGTATAAACACGCTGTACCCCGCGCGCAGGGCCGATATAATGCGGCCCTTTGCCGTCGCTTCGTCTGTTGACGTTTCGAACAGGCCTTTGGCCGCAGCCTCCGTGGAAGAACCTAATGAAAAGCGCAGAAATCCGTGAAGCCTTCCTTCGCTTCTTCGAAGAGCAAGGCCACACTCGTGTAGCCTCCAGCTCTTTGATTCCGGGCAACGACCCAACCCTGCTGTTCACCAACGCGGGGATGAACCAGTTCAAGGACTGCTTCCTGGGCCAGGAAAAGCGCGCGTACACCCGCGCCGTCAGCAGCCAGAAATGCGTGCGCGCCGGCGGCAAGCACAACGATCTGGAAAACGTCGGTTATACCGCTCGTCACCACACCTTCTTCGAAATGCTGGGTAACTTCAGCTTCGGTGACTACTTCAAGCGTGACGCCATCACTTACGCCTGGAACTTCCTGACTTCCGACAAATGGCTGAACCTGCCGAAGGAAAAGCTCTGGGTCACCGTCTACGCCAGCGATGACGAGGCGTACGACATCTGGACCAAGGAAATCGGGGTTCCGGCCGAGCGCATGGTTCGCATCGGCGACAACAAGGGCGCGCCTTACGCCTCCGACAACTTCTGGACCATGGGCGATACCGGCCCGTGCGGCCCTTGCACCGAGATTTTCTACGATCACGGCGCCGACATCTGGGGTGGCCCACCGGGCTCGCCGGAAGAAGACGGCGACCGCTACATCGAAATCTGGAACAACGTGTTCATGCAGTTCAACCGCACCGCCGACGGCGTGTTGCACCCGCTGCCAGCGCCATCGGTGGACACCGGCATGGGCCTGGAGCGGATCAGTGCCGTGCTGCAGCATGTTCACTCGAACTATGAAATCGACCTGTTCCAGAGCCTGCTGAGCGCTTCGGCCAAGGCCATCGGTTGCACCAACGATGCCCAGGCTTCGCTGAAAGTCGTGGCTGACCACATTCGTTCCTGCGGCTTCCTGATCGCCGACGGCGTGCTGCCGTCCAACGAAGGCCGCGGTTATGTGCTGCGCCGCATCATTCGCCGCGCTTGCCGTCATGGCAACAAACTGGGCGCCAAGGGCAGCTTCTTCTACCAGATCGTCGCGGCCCTGGTCGCCGAGATGGGCGAAGCTTTCCCTGAATTGAAATCCCAGCAGTCGCATATCGAGCGCGTGCTCAAGGCCGAAGAAGAACAATTCGCCAAGACCCTGGAACAGGGCCTGAAGATCCTCGAGCAGGACCTGGCCGAATTGAAGGGCGACGTGGTGCCAGGCGACGTAGTGTTCAAACTCTACGACACCTACGGTTTCCCGATGGACCTGACTGGCGACATCGCTCGCGAGCGCAACCTGACCATCGACGAAGCAGGCTTCGAGCGCGAGATGGAAGCCCAGCGCGTCCGTGCCCGTTCGGCCAGCTCCTTCGGCATGGACTACAACAGCCTGGTCAAGGTCGATGTGGACACCGAGTTCACCGGCTACACCGCCCACAGCGGTTCGGCAAAAATCGTTGCTCTCTATAAAGACGGGCAATCGGTCGACGTGTTGAATGAAGGCGACGAGGGCGTGGTTATTCTGAACCAGACGCCGTTCTACGCCGAATCCGGCGGGCAGATCGGTGATTGCGGCTTCCTCCAGGCTGGCGCTGCACGTTTCGACGTGCGCGACACCACCAAGACCGGCGGCGCGTTCCTGCACCACGGTGTGCTGGACTCGGGTAGCCTGATCGTCGGTGCTCCGGTCGAGACTCACGTCGATGCCGAAGTGCGTCACGCGACGTCGCTGAACCACTCGGCGACTCACTTGCTGCACGCCGCATTGCGTCAGGTGCTGGGCGATCACGTTCAGCAGAAAGGCTCGTTGGTCGACAGTCAGCGCCTGCGCTTCGACTTCAGCCACTTCGAAGCCATCAAGCCTGAGCAGCTCAAAGCGCTGGAAGACATCGTCAACGCCGAGATTCGCAAGAACTCCGAAGTTGAAACCGAAGAAACCGATATCGAAACCGCCAAGCAGAAAGGCGCCATGGCGCTGTTCGGCGAGAAATACGGCGACAACGTGCGCGTGCTGAGCATGGGCGATTTCTCCGTCGAGCTGTGCGGTGGTATCCACGCCAACCGTACCGGCGACATCGGCCTGCTGAAAATCATCAGCGAAGGCGGTGTGGCTGCTGGCGTGCGCCGTATCGAAGCAGTGACAGGCGCTGCGGCACTGGCTTACCTGAACGCTGCGGAAGAGCAACTCAAGGAAGCGGCCAGCCTGGTCAAGGGCAGCCGCGACAACCTGATCGACAAGCTGTCGGCTGTGCTGGAGCGCAACCGTCTGCTGGAGAAGCAACTCGAGCAGTTGCAAGCCAAGGCCGCCAGTGCGGCGGGTGACGACCTGTCGGCGCAAGCCTTGGACGTCAAGGGCGTGAAAGTGCTGGCCGTGCGTCTGGACGGGCAGGATGGCAAGGCGCTGCTGGCGCTGGTCGATCAACTGAAAAACAAACTCGGCCGCGCAGTGATCCTGCTCGGCAGTGTCCATGAGGAAAAGGTCGTTCTGGTTGCAGGCGTAACCAAAGACCTGACTGGCCAACTCAAAGCCGGTGATTTGATGAAACAGGCCGCTGCGGCAGTGGGCGGGAAGGGCGGTGGTCGTCCAGACATGGCGCAAGGCGGTGGTACCGACGCTGGCGCCCTGGATGCGGCACTGGCGCTGACCGTACCGTTTGTAGAGCAGGGTTTATAAGGCAGTGTCTGCGGTCCGCAGTCTAGTGGCGGGCCGCAACGCTGTTTGAGTGTTTATTTGGGCGCCCTTCATGGGCAGAGGCGGCTTTGAAATGGCTTTGATCGTACAGAAATTTGGAGGCACCTCGGTCGGCACCGTCGAGAGAATCGAGCAGGTTGCCGACAAGGTTAAGAAATTCCGTGATGCCGGCGATGACCTGGTGGTTGTGCTGTCTGCAATGAGCGGCGAAACCAACCGTCTGATCGATCTGGCCAAGCAAATCAGTGGCGGCGATCAACCGGTTCCTCGCGAGCTGGACGTGATCGTCTCCACCGGTGAGCAGGTGACGATTGCCCTGTTGGCCATGGCGTTGATGAAGCGCGGTGTACCAGCGGTGTCCTACACCGGCAACCAGGTACGGATCCTGACGGATAGCGCACACAACAAAGCGCGTATCCTGCAGATCGACGACCAGAAGATTCGTGGTGACCTTAAGGCCGGTCGCGTGGTGGTTGTCGCCGGTTTCCAGGGCGTCGACGAGCACGGCAATATCACCACCCTCGGTCGTGGCGGTTCCGACACCACCGGCGTGGCCCTGGCAGCGGCCCTGAAGGCTGACGAATGCCAGATCTACACCGACGTCGATGGCGTCTACACCACAGACCCGCGCGTGGTGTCCGTGGCCCAGCGCCTGGACAAGATCACCTTCGAAGAGATGCTGGAAATGGCCAGCCTCGGTTCCAAGGTTCTGCAGATCCGCGCGGTGGAATTCGCCGGCAAGTACAACGTCCCGCTGCGCGTATTGCACAGCTTCAAGGAGGGTCCGGGCACCCTCATTACTATTGATGAAGAGGAAACCATGGAACAGCCGATCATTTCCGGTATCGCTTTCAACCGCGATGAAGCCAAGCTGACCATCCGTGGCGTGCCAGACATCCCAGGCGTTGCCTTCAAGATTCTCGGCCCTATCAGCGCCGCGAACATCGAAGTCGACATGATCGTGCAGAACGTCGCGCACGATAACACCACCGACTTTACCTTCACCGTGCACCGCAACGACTACCAGGCGGCGCAAACCGTGCTGGAGAAAACCGCTGGCGAGCTGGGTGCACGTGAAGTCATCGGCGACACCAAGATCGCCAAGGTGTCGATCGTCGGCGTTGGCATGCGCTCCCACGCAGGCGTCGCCAGCCGCATGTTCGAAGCGCTGGCCAAGGAAACCATCAACATCCAGATGATCTCGACTTCGGAAATCAAGGTTTCCGTGGTGATCGAAGAGAAGTACCTGGAACTGGCTGTGCGCGCCTTGCACACGGCTTTCGAACTGGACGCACCGGTCCGCCAGGGCGAGTGATGCGTTTGCCAGAGGGCGCGGTCTGACCGCGCCCTTTGTTTTTTTGCACGGCGCGACCCCAATGCTGTTCTTTTGCTCGCGCTGGTCAATACTCAGGCATGTAGGCCTTCGACCACTTTGGTTGTAGGTCGAGTGCCTTTTTTTTGCAGACTGTTGTCCCTGAAAATGTAATGCGTGAGGAGAAAGGTATGCTGATTCTGACTCGTCGGTGCGCAGAAAGCCTGATTATTGGTGATGGCGAAATCACCGTGACCGTGCTCGGCGTCAAAGGAAATCAAGTGCGCATCGGTGTCAACGCCCCGAAAGAGGTTGCGGTCCACCGTGAGGAAATTTACCTGCGTATAAAGAAAGAGAAGGACGAAGAACCAAGCCATTAATTTTTATCGTTTTTTATGTTTGCAAACGGGGAAAAGGTTGGTTAAGATACGCCCCGTGTTGCGGAGAGCTGGCCGAGTGGCCGAAGGCGCTCCCCTGCTAAGGGAGTACACCTCAAAAGGGTGTCGGGGGTTCGAATCCCCCGTTCTCCGCCATTATTTGCGTAGTACGTTGTAATCTGGCTTCTTCGGTAAGTTGTTGAAATTACTAGAAAAAGTGCTTGACATAGAGATTAGACGGCCTATAATGCGCGGCAACAAATGCACTCGTAGCTCAGCTGGATAGAGTACTCGGCTACGAACCGAGCGGTCACAGGTTCGAATCCTGTCGAGTGCACCATTTAAGAGTTGTTTGCAGTGATGTGAATAACTTGGCTTCAACCAGTTGTGATCTGGTCTAAAAACACAAATGCACTCGTAGCTCAGCTGGATAGAGTACTCGGCTACGAACCGAGCGGTCACAGGTTCGAATCCTGTCGAGTGC
>NZ_JBYTEO010000088.1:0-3694 GCF_058791355.1 Pseudomonas sp. EB271-G4-1 | reverse complement strand
GCACCATACAAACAAAAAGCCCGCCTTTAAAGCGGGCTTTTTGCCGTCTGGGATTTGGCTTTTCCCTTCGTACATCCTCTTTCGTCGAACTCGATGCTGGCGCTGCGACCTCGCTTGGCTTGGTAGTGGTAGCGGGTGCTTGAGTTTCGAATGCTGATCTTGTCTGGCTTGCCCAGAGCGCTTTCGACATCCTTTTGGGTCATGCCGGCGATCACGCGCTGATTGATGATTGCTTCGCGGCGCTCGCTGGCGCTGATCAGGTTTGCACATTTGTCTACTGCCCGACCGACAACCAACGGATCGCGGTGATCGATTTTCAGGTTCGATGTTTGCCGCTGCTGTTGCGGCGCAAGTGGGATATTCGTGCCAGGCCGGTAAGGGTTCACCTTCTGGTAGGAAAGGCTTTCGTCGATGGCGCAGCTCATCGTGGTAAAGGTGATGCGCCCGTCAGGCGCCTCGCAGCGGTTAATCGTTGCGCCAGGTGCGTCGAGCGGCAGGTAGAGCAGGGTGGCGAGCCCCAGGCTGGATAATCTCGATGGCATTGCGCGTCCTCCGTGACGGCTACCGATCAAGGCTAGCGCCTGCATTTTCCATCGCTAGTGTGTTTTCTTTTCGAGATGAGTCGTCGCACTTTCAAGTGTCAGGCGCGCACTCAGGATTGTTTCGCAAGCGCTTGTTTCAGCCGCGATTTTTTAACGTTTTAAGCCGTCAGTCGGTGTATGATTGCGCCCGTCAGCCCCGCCGGGGCTTTTGGATTACCTCCATGGACTTACCCAGTAGTTACTCAATACCCCGATTTTCCAATCATGAATTGACTGATTGATCCTTCCGGCGCACCCCGCTGCTGGGAGTGGAGTTCGCCTATGTCTGAAGTAGAAGTAAAGAAAACGCAGGAAAGCTTGCAGGACCGTCTGGCTCAAGTTGTTGAGCTGTTGCAGCGTCAGCGAGTAGTTGAAGACCTGACTCATCGCCAGGAAGGTCCGAATCAGGATCGCGTCGAAAACCTGGTTCACCGGCAAAATCTCGTTGAGCTGCAACGCAAGCTCGATGACCTGCACTCCGCCGACGTCGCCTATATTCTTGAAGCCCTGCCACTGGATGACCGCCTGACACTCTGGCAGTTGGTCAAGGCTGATCGCGACGGCGACATCCTGCTCGAAGTATCCGATTCGGTTCGTGAAACCCTGATCGCCGACATGGACGATCACGAGCTCCTGGCTGCGGCCAAGGACATGGATGCCGACGAACTGGCCGACCTGGCCTCCGAGCTGCCTCGAGATGTCGTCCATGAGCTGATGGAGACCCTCGATGCCCAGCAGCGCGAGCGTGTGCGCTCGGCGTTGTCCTATGACGAGGACCAGGTCGGTGCGTTGATGGACTTCGAGATGGTCACCATCCGTGAGGATGTCAGTCTCGAAGTGGTCCTGCGCTACCTGCGACGCCTGAAGGAGCTGCCAGGCCATACCGACAAATTGTTCGTGGTTGACTACGACGGCGTGCTCAAGGGTGTGCTGCCGATCAAGCGCCTGCTGGTCAACGATCCGGATAAGCAGGTTTCCGAGGTCATGGCCAGCGATCCGGTGAGTTTCCATCCGGATGAAGAAGCCTACGATGCTGCCCAGGCGTTTGAGCGTTACGACTTGATTTCGGCCCCCGTCGTTGACAAGAACGGCAAATTGATCGGCCGTCTGACCATTGATGAAATGGTCGACCTGATTCGTGAGGAGAGCGAAAACGAAGTTCTCAACATGGCAGGTCTGCGTGAAGAAGAGGATATTTTCGCGTCGGTCTGGAAGTCCCTGCGTAACCGTTGGGCCTGGCTGGCAGTGAACCTGATTACCGCATTTGTGGCTTCCCGGGTAATTGGCCTGTTCGAAGGCTCCATCGAGAAGCTGGTGGCGCTGGCTGCATTGATGCCGATCGTTGCGGGTATCGGAGGTAACTCCGGCAACCAGACCATCACCATGATCGTTCGGGCCATGGCGCTGGACCAGGTGAGTACAGGTAACACTTCGCGTCTGATGCGCAAGGAGTTGGCGGTTGCCTTGATCAATGGCGTGATTTGGGGGGGAGTCATTGGCGTAGTTGCCTACCTGCTTTATGGCAGCTGGTCGCTCGGCGTGGTAATGACCGCTGCCATGACCCTCAATCTGTTGCTGGCGGCGTTGATGGGGGTCTTGATCCCGATGACGCTGGCGCGACTTGGGCGTGATCCTGCCATGGGGGCGAGTGTGATGATTACCGCCATGACCGATAGTGGTGGTTTCTTTATCTTCCTGGGGCTGGCAACGATTTTCCTACTCTGAGGTGCTTGTTCCAAAGCCCGCCCTACGGCGGGCTTTTTTTTGCCAAATTTCAGGCAAAAAAAGCCAGCGATCAGGCTGGCTTGAACTTGCGGGGACGAATCAGGAGGCGTCTGCAGTCATTTCGGCATCATGGGCGATCAGTGAGACAAGCGCATTTTGCTGGCGGTGAGAGAGTTGGCGGAAGCGCTGAAGCAATTCGCGCTCGTGCAATGACAGCTCCGGGCTGTCCAGCCGCATGCTCAGCTCTTCGCCCAGTGCGCCTTCCTGAATGAGACTCTGCTCCAGGCGCGCAATGATCTCGGAGTTCATGCTGCGGTGATGATTGCGAGCCACCTCGGCAATGCGTTCACGCATTCCGTCTGGCAGACGTACGACGAACTTGTCAGCCGTACGGCTGGAATAAATTGCCTGTTTCAATGGGCGCATATATTTAACCGGTTAGTTCAGGGGAGCGGTTCTCGGGATTGGCCGCAGGATGTCAGATAGGACAAGCGCTCTGGCCAAATGTTCAACCTGAATTGGTAGAGGCACGCATCATGCCTCAAAATCGCCAGTTCATTGGCGTCAATTCTGTGACAAATATTGAGCTGGCTAAAGGCGTTATGCCAGCACCAATTGTCAGAAATGCGGACTGGTTTTGAAAAAAACACCGGGTCCGTGTCTCTGGCCGCGTCCTTTGCCCCCGTAACTCCTGAAAAAGCCGAGGGGCATCCCATGCGGATTCGATCACTGTTCCTTATCTGTACAGGATAGTGGCAAATGGCCGATTTACTAGTGTTAGTCGTATGATGAGATTCATTTGGGATGGGTGGCAGGTCGATTTTCCCTGGGGTGGGCTTCGTTGGCGGCGCGGGCACTGGTTCGCTTCTGCTTCGCTCGTTAAAACTTCAAGCCCTTGCGTGACATCTGCCTACACTTAAAAAGCCTACGCATGACATGACAAAGGCAGGTTCGCCCGTTAACATGCTCGCCGTCTATCGCTACGCGTCTCTTCGCGGGCATCTTGTGTCTCAGTAGCTCAATTGGATAGAGCATCCCCCTCCTAAGGGGAAGGTTGGCAGTTCGAACCTGCCCTGGGACACCATTCAATCAAGTCTTCAGCTGTTCATAATTCCCGCTCCAGGCCTTTATGGGTTCACGGCGGGTGCAAATGGATTGCTCGAGGCATAAAAAGGCCCTGCTCAGATGCGTATCTGGCAGGGCTTTTTCATTTATGTGGCAAGCACCTGGGCATCCTTTCCGGTTTGGGCTCTTCTATATAGAGGAAGAGGCGACTATTTCTGCATCAAGTACCTTTTTGCCAGGAAACCAAATCAATGCTTGACGGCAGATTCTGGAAGCCTATAATTCGCCCCACTTCCGGCGCAGTCGAAACGGAAAACTCCTTG
>NZ_JBYTEO010000087.1:0-25127 GCF_058791355.1 Pseudomonas sp. EB271-G4-1 | reverse complement strand
GTCAACAGTCAGAATCGAGCCTTGTCCCTCCTCCTCCCTTCAAGTCCTACCATACAAGCGAGCCTGCTCGCGAAAGCATTGTGCCAGGCGACATTTGTATTAACTGACACTCCGCCTTCGCGAGCAGGCTCGCTCCGACAGAAAACTAATCACCCATAAAAAAGCCGACATCGCTGTCGGCTTTTTTGCATCTGACACTTAGATGGTCAGCGTCCAGTCGTAGTCCACGATCAGTGGCGCATGTTGCGAGAACCGTGGCTGACGTGGCAGGCGCGCGCTGCGTACGAAGCGGCGCAGGCCCGGGGTCAGGATCTGGTAATCGAAGCGCCAGCCGAGGTTGAGCATTTCGGCCTGTTCGTTATCCGGCCACCAGCTGTACTGGTCGCCTTCACGGCTGACTTCGCGCAGGGCATCGACGTAACCCATGTTGCCGACAATCTCGTCCATCCAGGCGCGTTCAGGCGCCAGGAAGCCCGGGGATTGCTGGCTGTCACGCCAGTTCTTGATGTCCAGTTTCTGTTGCGCCACATACAGCGAGCCACAATAAATGTACTCGCGGCGTTTGCGCCGCTGCTTGTCCAGGTACTTGGCGAAGTCGTCCATGAGCTTGAACTTCTGGTTCAAGTCCTCATCGCCGTTCATCCCGGAAGGAAGCAGCAGGGTTGCAATACTAACTTTGTCGAAATCTGCTTGCAGGTAGCGCCCGTAGCGGTCTGCCGTCTCGAAACCGAGACCGCTGATGACAGCCTTCGGTTGCAACCGCGAGTACAAAGCCACGCCGCCTTGGGCGGGAACTTCGGCGTCGCAGGCATAAAGGAAGTATCCATCCAGTTGGAAGGCTGGATCG
The DNA here is from genome assembly GCF_058791355.1 of Pseudomonas sp. EB271-G4-1. Taxonomy (NCBI): domain Bacteria; kingdom Pseudomonadati; phylum Pseudomonadota; class Gammaproteobacteria; order Pseudomonadales; family Pseudomonadaceae; genus Pseudomonas; species Pseudomonas sp. EB271-G4-1. Next base: position 24,280 of record NZ_JBYTEO010000087.1, on the reverse strand, counting down.
TCCAGTTCAAAGGCGGAGGCACGGGTGTCCTGCAGGCAGATGACGTCGGCATTCTGTGCCTGCAGCCAACTGAGCAAACCTCGCTCGACTGCAGCCTGAATACCATTGACGTTCACACTGATGATCCGCATAAATGGCCCCAAAAATCGCGTGCGTGTATGATACACGGCGTCAACCTAATTAGCTAAATCCGTGGTATTTGGGGTTTTTTTCATGCAAGCGTATCAGCGCGATTTCATTCGTTTTGCCATCGATCGCGGCGTTTTGCGCTTCGGTGAGTTCACCCTGAAGTCCGGGCGCACCAGTCCTTACTTCTTCAATGCGGGCCTGTTCAACTCGGGTTCGGCCTTGGCGCAGCTGGGTCGTTTCTACGCTGCAGCCATTGCCGAAAGCGGTATTGGCTTCGATGTTCTGTTCGGTCCGGCCTACAAAGGGATCCCTTTGGCGGCGACCACTGCAGTGGCATTGGCCGAACATCACGGTCGTGACCTGCCATGGTGCTTCAATCGCAAGGAAGCCAAGGCTCACGGTGAAGGCGGTAGCCTGGTCGGCGCGCCGCTGACCGGCAATGTGCTGATCATCGACGACGTGATTACCGCTGGCACCGCGATCCGTGAAGTGATGCAGATCATCGCCTCCCAGGACGGCGCCAAGGCGGCCGGCGTGCTGATCGCCCTGAACCGTCAGGAGCGTGGCAACGGTGAGTTGTCAGCGATCCAGGAAGTGGAGCGTGATTTCGGTATTCCGGTGATCAGCATCGTTTCGCTGAACCAGGTGCTGGAATTCCTCGCCGACGATCCGCAGCTCAAGCAGCATTTGCCAGCCGTTGAAGCCTATCGCGCGCAATTCGGCGTTTAACACGATCCCTGTAGGAGCTGCCGCAGGCTGCGATCTTTTGATCCTGTTTTTTACAAGCCAAGTCAAAAGATCGCAGCCTGCGGCAGCTCCTACAGGGATATTCAGGTTTCATAGGGATCGTGGGCAAAAAAAGACCCCGTTCAGCCAGGCTGAGCGGGGTCTTTTTTGTGCGCTATCGCTTACGGACGCTTGCGATTGCTGATCAGGGTGCCCACACCGGTATCGGTGAAGATCTCCAGCAGAATCGCGTTCGGTACCCGACCGTCAATGATCAGCGAGCTGCCCACGCCACCCTGGACCGCTTCCAGTGCACAACGGATCTTGGGCAGCATGCCGCCATAGATGGTGCCGTCGGCGATCAGGTCGTCGACTTGCTGGGTGGTCAAGCCGGTCAGGACCGTTCCCGCCTTGTCCATCAGGCCGGCGATGTTGGTCAGCAGCATCAGCTTCTCGGCTTTCAGCGCTTCGGCGACTTTGCCGGCCACCAGGTCAGCATTGATGTTGTACGACTCGCCGTTCTCGCCGACGCCGATTGGCGCGATCACCGGGATGAAGTTGCCTTTGACCAGGAGGTTCAGCAGCTCGGTGTTGATCCCGACCACTTCGCCCACCTGGCCGATGTCGATGATCTCCGGTTGGGTCATCTCCGGTGTCTGGCGGGTGACGGTCAGTTTCTTCGCACGAATCAGCCCGGCGTCTTTGCCGGTCAGGCCAATGGCGCTGCCGCCATGACGGTTGATCAGGTTGACGATGTCCTTGTTGACCTGGCCACCGAGGACCATCTCGACCACGTCCATGGTAGCGGCATCGGTAACGCGCATGCCGTCGACGAAGTGGCTCTCGATCGACAGGCGCTTGAGCAGATCGCCGATTTGCGGGCCGCCGCCGTGAACCACGACCGGGTTGATGCCCACGGCCTTCATCAACACGATGTCGCGGGCGAAGCCGGTTTTCAGCTCCTCGCTTTCCATCGCGTTGCCGCCGTATTTGATCACCAGTGTCTTGCCGACATAGCGGCGAATGTAAGGCAGCGCTTCGGACAGGACCTTGGCGGTGTTGGCGGCGGCTTCGCGTTCGAGGGTCATTCAGGGCTCCGGGTGAATCAGAACGGTAGTTGGAGATCAGGTGCAACACGCTTCAACTGGACGTGGAAAACGTCCTTGATGCGCGAAAGTTCTGCCTCGTCATCGGCCTCGAAACGCAGGACCAGCACCGGTGTGGTGTTGGAAGCGCGAACCAGGCCCCAGCCTTTGGCATAGTCGACTCGCACGCCGTCAATGGTGGTCAGGTCGGCGCCTTCGCCCCACTTCGCGTCGTGCAATGCATCAATGATGCTGAATTTGCTCTCTTCGGTCACATGGATATTGATTTCCGGCGTAGAAATATCGTTCGGGAAGGTCGCGAACAACTCTTCGGCCGTGGATTTCTCCTTGCTCAGGATCTCCAGCAACCGCGCGGCGCTGTAAATGCCGTCGTCGAAACCGAACCAGCGCTCCTTGAAGAAGATATGCCCGCTCATTTCGCCGGCCAGCAGGGCGCCGGATTGTTTCATTTTCTTCTTGATCAACGAATGACCGGTTTTCCACATGAGCGGACGACCACCGTATTCCTTGATCAGCGGGATCAAGCGGCGAGTGCATTTAACGTCGAAGATAATTTCGGCGTTCGGATTGCGCGCCACCACGTCGCGGGCGAACAGCATCAACAGGCGGTCCGGAAAAACGATGCTGCCAGTGTTGGTCACCACGCCGACGCGGTCGCCGTCGCCGTCGAAAGCCAGGCCGATATCCGCATTGGTTTCCTTGACCTTGGCGATCAGGTCGACGAGGTTTTCAGGCTTGCCCGGGTCCGGGTGATGGTTAGGGAAGTTGCCATCGACCTCGCAGAACAGCGGGATGACTTCGCAGTTCAGCGCCTCGATCAATTGCGGGGCGATCACGCCGGCTGCACCGTTGCCGCAGTCCACCACGACTTTCAGGCGGCGGGCCAGTTTGATGTCCTGGACGATTTCGGTGTTGTAGCGATCAAGGATCTCGACCCGGGTGATGCTGCCCTTGCCGCTGGTCAGGTTGTTGGTCTTGAGGCGGTCATGCAGGGCCTGGATCTGTTCGTTGGCCAGGGTATCCCCGGCAATGACGATCTTGAAGCCGTTGTAGTTCGCTGGGTTGTGGCTGCCAGTGAGCATCACCCCGGATTTGCCGGCCAGCACGTTGGCGGCGTAGTACAGCGCGGGCGTAGGCACCAGGCCGACATCGCTGACGTGGCAGCCGCTGTCGGCCAGGCCTTGAATCAGCTGTTCAACCAGCTCGGGGCCGGACAGGCGACCGTCACGACCAACGGATACATTCGGTTCATCCTGGGCCAGGCTCTGTGCACCGATGGCGCGACCAAGCCAGTAAGCCGTTTCGGCGTTGAGAAATTCCGGGACGGTGCCGCGTATGTCATAGGCACGGAAAATACTGTCGGGGAACTTGGGGGCAACGCGTACAGGGGTGCTCATCTGGGGAAATGCTCCATCGTGAAAGTGGCTGGACCGGCCTGCGAATAAGTCGTCGACAGGTTCAAACTGAAAGGTATGACGGCGTTTTTCGCGCAGAGTTCGTGGTGCGAAAAGGCCATGCCAGCGACGCGAGCGGCTTTGGGCCGTTCAATCCATTGATTTCAGGGGTATAGCGAACGTATCAGTGACTGCCGGAATGACCGAAACCGCCGGTACCACGCTGGGTTTCGACGAACTCTTCAACCATCTCGAAATGCGCCTGCACCACCGGCACCAGCACCAGCTGCGCCAGGCGTTCGCCGACGGCCATGGTGAAGTCGGTCTGGCCACGGTTCCAGCAGGAGACCATCAGCGGTCCCTGGTAGTCGGAGTCAATCAGCCCGACCAGGTTGCCCAGGACGATACCGTGTTTATGGCCCAGGCCGGAGCGCGGCAGGATCAGCGCCGCCAGGTTCGGGTCGCCGATGTAGATCGACAGGCCAGTGGGGATCAGTACCGTTTCACCCGGCTTGATCACGATGTCCTGCTCCAGCATGGCGCGCAGGTCGAGGCCGGCGGAACCTGGCGTGGCGTACTGTGGCAGCGGAAATTCGGTACCGATGCGGGGGTCGAGGATCTTGGCTTGCAAAGCGTGCATGTAAATTAAACCTGGTTCAGACGTTCGGCGATAAAAGTGATCAGCTGGCGAGCAATCTTGCTCTTGCTGGTCTGGGCGAAGAGTGTGGCGTGAAGTTCACGGTCGATTACGCTGCAGGCGTTTTCTTCGCTGTTGAAGCCAATGCTCGGGTTGGCGACGTCGTTGGCGACGATCAAATCGAGGTTCTTGTCTTTCAGCTTGCGGGCAGCGTAGTCGAGCAGGTGTTCGGTTTCGGCGGCGAAACCGACGCTGAACGGACGGTCGGGGCGTGTAGCGATGCTGGCCAGGATGTCCGGGTTGCGCACCATTTGTAGCAACAAGCCGTCGCCGTTCGTAGGATCTTTCTTGAGTTTCTGTGGTGCGACGACTTCTGGGCGGTAGTCCGCGACCGCTGCCGAGGCAATAAACAGGTCGCAAGGAATCGCCGCTTCGCACGCGGCGAGCATGTCGCGGGCGCTGACTACGTCGATGCGCGTAACACGGTCCGGGGTCGGCAGATGCACCGGGCCCGTGATCAGGGTTACGCGGGCGCCGGCTTCAACCGCCGCTTCCGCCAGGGCAAAGCCCATTTTTCCGGAGCTGTGGTTGGTGATGTAGCGCACCGGGTCGATGTTTTCCTGGGTAGGGCCGGCGGTGATTAGCACGTGCTTGCCGGTCAATGCCTGGCGCTGGAAGCAGTCTGCCGCGCATTGAGCCAGCTCCGTCGCTTCGAGCATGCGTCCCAGGCCGACGTCGCCGCAGGCCTGGCTGCCCGAAGCTGGACCGAAGGCCTTGATGCCACGGTTTTCGAGGGTTTGCAGGTTGGCCTGGGTGGCCGGATCGCGCCACATGGCCTGGTTCATCGCCGGAGCGATGGCAACCACTGCGTCGGTGGCCAGCACCAGCGTAGTCAGCAGGTCATCGGCAATGCCTTGGGCCAGGCGCGCGATCAAATCCGCGGTGGCGGGGGCGATCAGCACCAGATCGGCCCATTTGGCCAGCTCAATGTGGCCCATCGCCGCTTCGGCCGCCGGGTCCAGCAGGTCCAGGTGCACTGGATGCCCGGACAGGGCCTGCATGGTCAGCGGAGTAATGAATTCAGCGCCGCCACGGGTCATGACCACGCGCACTTCCGCGCCCTGATCGATCAGGCGGCGAACCAGGTCGGCGCTCTTGTAGGCAGCGATACCGCCGCCGACGCCCAGAACAATGCGTTTCCGATACAGCCGCTGCATAGGCCTGCCTTTCATTTTCGTTGATGACTGCGTTGCGATACCCCCTCCCCAGGAGTGAAATCGCCCGCAAAAAAGATGGGCTACGATATCACAGCGACCGCAACGGAACAGCGGCGCCCACAGACAGGGAGGTGGTATGAGTATTCGCGATTGGCCGGCGTCGGAACGGCCGCGGGAGAGGTTGCTTGAACAGGGCTCGGGAAGTCTTTCGGACGCCGAGTTGCTGGCGATATTTTTACGAACTGGCGTGGTGGGTAAAAGTGCCGTCGATCTGGCGCGACACCTGTTGAATCAGTTTGGCAGCCTGCGTTTGCTGTTGGAGGCCGACCAGGAAACGTTCAGTAAGCAGTTGGGGCTCGGTCCGGCGAAATTCGCGCAGTTGCAGGCTGCTCAGGAAATGAGCAGGCGCCATTTGGCCGAGCGTGCGCGAGAAAAGTCGGCCCTGGAAAACCCGCAGGCGGTGCGTGAATACCTCAAGTCGATGCTGCGACATGAGCCCCACGAGGTGTTTGGGTGCCTGTTTCTCGACTCCAGGCATCAGGTCCTGGCGTTTGAGGTGCTGTTTCGCGGCTCGATAGACAACACCAGCGTTCACCCGCGGCAAGTGGTCAAGCGTGCATTGGCTCACAATGCGGCGGCACTGATCCTCTGTCACAACCATCCGTCAGGCAACACTGACCCCAGCCAGGCTGACCGGATGCTGACCAAGCGCCTGCAGAAGGCGCTGGACCTCATCGATGTGCGGGTGCTCGACCATTTCATCATTGGCGATGGCAACCCGCTGTCGATGGCGGAGTACGGGTGGATGTGACCCCCCCCCCGTGTAGGAGCGAGCATGCTCGCGATGGTGGTAGTGGCACCGCTTTCTTTCAGGCGGCCCTCGTCATCGTTGACGACCATCGCGAGCATGCTCGCTCCTACAGGGTTTTGTGTCGGGTGGCCTATTTGATGTTGACCTTCGAGTAATCCTGTCGCCCAAACGGGCTGACCGAGTATCCCTCGACGGCCTTGCTGGTCAGGGCGAAGGCGGTCGGATGCGCCAGGGGCAGCCACAACGCCTGTTGCTGGATCTGCGTCTGGGCCTGTTCGTAGAGCTTGGTGCGCACGCCTTGCTCACCGGTGGTCTTGCCGGCGCTGATCAACTTGTCCAGGTCCTGGTTGCAATAGCGCGCAAAGTTGGTGCCGGACTTGACGGCTGCGCAGGAAAACTGCGGCGTGAGGAAGTTATCCGGGTCACCGTTGTCACCCGCCCAGCCCATGAAAAGCAAGTCGTGTTCGCCAGCTTTGGCGCGGCGAATCAACTCACCCCATTCGATGACGCGGATTTCGGCCTGAATGCCGATTTCCGCCAAATCGGACTGAAGCAGTTGAGCGCCGAGGCTCGGGTTAGGGTTCAGCAGGCTGCCGGAAGGGCGGGTCCAGATGGTGGTCTGGAATCCCTCCTTGAGCCCGGCCTTAGCCATCAACGCCTTGGCTTTCTCGACGTCATGCGGGTAACCCGGCAATGTTTTCGCATAGCTCCAGGTGTTGGGCGGGTAGGGGCCGTTGGCGGGTTCAGCGGTGTCTTCGAACACGGCCTTGACGTAGTTGGCCTTGTCGAAGGCGAGGTTGATCGCCTGGCGCACTTCGGGTTTGTCCAAAGGCGGGTGCTGACTGTTGATGGCAACGAAGGCGGTCATGAAGGCGTCAGTCTTTTCGACTTTCAGCGTCGGCTCCTTCAGCGCCGCCTGGACATCCAGAGGCTTGGGCGACAGCGCAATCTGGCATTCATTGCGGCGCAATTTCTGCAAGCGCACGTTGGCGTCAGGGGTAATGGCAAAGATCAGCGGATCGACCGAGGGCTTGCCGCGGAAGTACTCGGCGTTGGCTTTGTAGCGAACGGTGGCGTCCTTCTGGAAACGCGTGAATACGAACGGGCCAGTGCCGATCGGTTGGTTATTGAGCTTTTCCGGCGTGCCGGCTTTCATCAGCTTGTCAGCGTACTCGGCCGAGTAAATCGAGGCGAAGCCCATGCTCAGGGTGGCGAGGAAGGTGGAGTCCGGGTGATCCAGGGTAAAGCGTATGGTTAGGGGGTCCAGTGCGTCGATCTTCTTGATCAGTGCGGGCAATTGCATCGACTGAGCATGGGGGAAGCCGCTCTGGGCGACTTTGTGCCATGGGTTGGCCGGATCGAGCATCCGGTCAAAGCTGAACTTCACGTCCTCGGCGGTCAGTTCACGCGTTGGGCTGAAGTAGTCGGTGCGATGAAATTTCACCTGGGGGTGCAACTTGAAGATGTAGGTCAGGCCATCCGGTGTGACCTCCCAACTGTCCGCGAGGCTGGGGACAACTTTGCCGCTGGCATTGTCGAAGTCCACCAATCGGTTCATCAGCACGTCAGCCGAAGCGTTGGTGGTGGTCAGCGAGTTGTATTGCACCACATCGAACCCTTCGGGGCTGGCCTCGGTGCAGACGCTCAGGGCGGCGGCGTAGGCCTGTGGGCCCAGCAGGAGCGGGGCAAGCAACAGCGGTAGGGCAGCGAGGCGCATGGTCGGGTTCCTTTACAGATCGAAGGCCCATCTGCAAGTGCAGTCTGGAAAAGGCTTACCCTAGTGGGCTGGATTGCAAATGACTATCCCCTTTTTCGTTTTCAGGGGACTATAGCCGATCGATTCTGGCGAGCGCTGGTTGGGAAAAAGCTGGATCGGCTTGTTGCGCAGATTCTCTGCGACGAGCGGTCGCAAGCGACGATAGCCTTGATCCAAGGCGCCTGGCGCCTGAAAAACAGGGTTTTTATCAACTCAGCGCACACTGAATGTTGTTGCTCTCTAGTCTTTCTGGTATAAAGCAGCGCTCTTTTCTAGGGGCCCGGTTCCTTCGTTTGTAGGTGTAGCCGGTAAGACCCTTAAAGAAACGCGGCGCCTGGCGCCAAATGACTGAGAGATTAAGCGGCCAACCCATGCCGGGTTGGGCATGTGGTTTTAGAGGGCTGAGGCATGTCGAGAGTCTGTCAAGTTACCGGTAAGGGTCCGGTGACTGGGAATAACATTTCCCACGCAAATAACAAAACCCGTCGTCGTTTCCTGCCGAACCTGCAGCATCACCGCTTCTGGGTTGAAGAAGAGAAACGTTTCGTGCGTCTGCGCGTATCTGCCAAAGGCATGCGCATCATCGACAAGCGTGGCATCACTGTCGTGCTGGCCGAAATCCGCGCCGCTGGCAAGATCTAAGGGAGCTAATCATGCGTGAATTGATTCGTTTGATTTCGAGCGCCGGTACTGGTCATTTCTACACTACCGACAAGAACAAGCGTACTACTCCGGACAAAATCGAGATCAAGAAATTTGATCCGGTTGTTCGCAAGCACGTGATCTACAAGGAAGGCAAAATCAAGTAATTGATTTTTCCTGACTTACGAAAAAGGCCCGTATCGCGAGATACGGGCCTTTTTTGCTGCCTGCAAAAAAATCAGGCTTTCTGTTCAAACGCCACATAGATCTTGCGGCACGGCTCCAGCACTTCCCAGGTGCCACGGAAGCCTGCCGGGATCACGAAGCGATCGCCCGCGCGTACGGTTTTGCTGTTGCCGTCGCTGTCACGCAACACAGAAACACCCTGAACGATTTCGCAGTATTCGTGCTCGGTGAAATTCACCAGCCACTGGCCGACCGCGCCTTCCCACACACCGGCATTCAACTGTCCGCAAGGGCTGTTGTAGTGGTTGTACACGGCTTGCTCGGGATCGCCTTTGAGAACTTTCGCCGGGTCTGGGCGATAGCGTTCGACGGCAGTGGTGGCCTGGCTGAAGTCTACGATGTTCTGGATGCTCATTATTGTATTCCCCCGTCTTTGCGGTGCGAGTGGCTGGTAATGTTTAAGTCTATGTTTATTAAAATGAACATCGCAAGGCCGTTTGCCGGTGTTATGTCAAATATATTGAAACTTCACCTGCCGCTGGTTTAGGGTGGTGGTTGCCTTGGGCCGCAAGCTGGCTGGCCGGGCAGAATTCCTGACAGCGCCCGCGAAGAACGCGGGTGTCGTATTCAATAAGAGGAGGACACTCGCATGACCACCCTGACTCGTGCCGACTGGGAGCAACGCGCTCGCGATCTGAAGATCGAAGGCCGCGCCTACATCAATGGTGAATACACCGATGCCGTCTCCGCCGAGACCTTCGAGTGCATCAGCCCGGTCGATGGCCGCCTGCTGGGCAAGATCGCCAGCTGTGACGCCGCCGATGCCCAGCGCGCTGTTGAAAACGCCCGCGCCACCTTCAACTCTGGCGTCTGGTCGCGCCTGGCGCCGACCAAGCGCAAAGCCACCATGATTCGTTTCGCCGGCCTGCTGAAACAGCACGCCGAAGAGCTGGCCCTGCTTGAAACCCTGGACATGGGCAAGCCGATCAGCGACTCCCTGTACATCGACGTTCCTGGCGCGGCGCAAGCACTGAGCTGGAGCGGCGAAGCCATCGACAAGATCTACGACGAAGTGGCGGCAACCCCGCACGATCAACTGGGTCTGGTCACTCGCGAGCCAGTCGGTGTTGTCGGTGCCATCGTGCCGTGGAACTTCCCGTTGATGATGGCGTGCTGGAAACTCGGCCCGGCGCTGTCCACCGGTAACTCGGTGATCCTCAAGCCGTCGGAAAAATCCCCGCTGACTGCCATCCGCATCGCTGCCCTGGCCGTCGAAGCCGGTATTCCGAAAGGCGTGCTCAACGTGCTGCCGGGTTACGGTCACACCGTCGGCAAGGCCTTGGCCCTGCACAACGATGTCGACACCCTGGTATTCACCGGTTCAACCAAGATCGCCAAGCAACTGCTGATCTACTCCGGCGAGTCGAACATGAAGCGCGTCTGGCTCGAAGCCGGTGGCAAGAGCCCCAACATCGTGTTCGCCGATGCACCGAACCTGCAAGAAGCCGCCGAAGCCGCTGCGGGCGCCATCGCGTTCAACCAGGGCGAAGTCTGCACCGCTGGTTCGCGCCTGCTGGTGGAACGCTCCATCAAGGATAAATTCCTGCCGCTGGTGATCGAAGCCTTGAAGACCTGGAAGCCTGGCAACCCGCTGGATCCGGCGACCAATGTCGGCGCGCTGGTCGATACCCAGCAGATGAACACTGTGCTGTCATACATCGAGTCTGGCCATGCCGACGGCGCCAAACTGGTGGCCGGTGGCAAGCGTACGCTTCAGGAATCGGGGGGCACCTACGTTGAGCCGACCATTTTCGACGGCGTAAGCAACGCGATGAAAATCGCCCAGGAAGAAATCTTCGGGCCAGTGTTGTCGGTCATCACCTTCGACAGCGCCGAAGAAGCCGTCGCCATCGCCAACGACACGCCTTACGGCCTGGCCGCCGCGGTGTGGACTGCCGACATCTCCAAGGCTCACCTGACCGCCCGCGCACTGCGTGCCGGTAGCGTCTGGGTCAACCAGTATGATGGTGGCGACATGACGGCGCCGTTCGGTGGCTTCAAGCAGTCCGGCAACGGTCGCGACAAGTCGCTGCATGCGTTCGACAAGTACACCGAGCTGAAGGCGACCTGGATCAAGTTGTAAGCCAGTGAGGGAGTCCGGCAGCTGACCGGGCTTCTGAGCGACGCAGATCCCTTGTGGGAGCGGGCTTGCCCGCGAAGGCGCCATGACAGTCAACTTTGATGTTGGATGTGATGGCCTCTTCGCGGGCAAGCCCGCTCCCACAGTGTTTTGTGCTGTACAAAAATTATCCACAGGAGCGTGGAACATGCGTTGGGCGACGTATTTCGCCGTATTGGCGTCTGTCTTGAGTGTCGGCCTGGCCCTGGGTGTCAGCATGCCGCTGGTGTCGTTTCGCCTGGAAAGCTGGGGATACGGCTCGTTTGCCATCGGCGTAATGGCCGCGATGCCGGCCATTGGTGTTTTATTAGGCGCGAAGATTTCCAGTCACCTGGCAGCGCGTCTCGGCACAGCCAATCTGATGCGCTTGTGTTTGTGGGGTGGGGCTGTGTCCATCGGCCTGCTGGCATTGTTGCCCAGCTATCCGATATGGCTGGTGCTGCGCTTGTTGATCGGCGTGGTTCTGACCCTGGTCTTTATCCTCGGTGAGAGCTGGATCAACCAACTGGTGGTCGAGGAGTGGCGCGGGAGGCTGGTGGCGCTGTACGGCAGTAGTTATGCGTTGAGCCAATTGGCTGGGCCGATATTGCTGGGCGTCCTCGGCACCCAGCACGATTATGGCTTCTGGGTTGGCGTCGGATTGCTGGTGGCGGCACCGTTGCTGTTGTTGGGCCGCAGTGGTGCGCCCAGTAGCGAGGCCTGCAGCGTGACCTTCGGTGATTTGCTGACCTTCTGCCGTGGCCTGCCGGCGATTGCCTGGGCGGTGTCGCTGTTCGCGGCGTTCGAAGCGATGATCTTGACGTTACTGCCGGTGTATTGCCTGCGCCAGGGCTTCACCACGGAAATAGCCCTTGCGATGGTCAGCACGGTGGTGGTGGGGGATGCGTTGCTGCAATTGCCCATCGGCGCGCTGGCGGACCGGATGTCGCGCCGAGCATTGTTCACCTGGTGCGCGGTAGTCCTGTTGGTGTCGAGCCTGGCGATCCCGCTGCTGATCGACACTCTGATGATCTGGCCGCTGTGGGTGCTGTTCGGCGCCAGTGCTGGCGGGCTGTTTACCTTGTCGCTGATCCTGATTGGCGAGCGTTATCGCGACGATGCGCTGGTCCGAGCCAATGCCCACATCGCGCAGTTGTGGGGCATCGGTTGCCTGCTCGGGCCGTTGATCGCCGGTGCTGGCAGCCAGTGGATCAGCGGGCACGCGTTGCCATTGCTAATGGCGGCGGGAGCGTTTGGCCTGGTGATTCTGCTGTCGCGCCAAGGGGCATTTGGCGCCGTACAGCCAGCATAAGATCAAAAGATCGCAATCTTCGGCAGCGCCTGCAGGCGATCGCATTTCAGTGGCAGGACTGCCGAACGCTCGGGTCTTTTAAAGCATGCGCTCCAGTCCCACTGTAGTGCTGAGCCAGGCATTGAAACGTCGCCACCAACTGGCCGGCTCTTCGGTCAGGGTGTGCATCTTGCCGTCGTCTTCGGTCACCCATACCACTTGGCCATTCTCCAGCCGCGCCTGATAACTCAGGGCTGGCGCCATGCCTTCCAATGCCAGTTCGCGCACGCGGGCCGCGAGTTCCGGGCTGTCCACCAGCACGCCGACTTCGGTGTTCCACAGTACCGAGCGCGGATCGAAGTTGAATGAGCCGATGAAGGATTTCTGTTGGTCGAAGATGATCGCCTTGCTGTGCAGGCTGGAGTCGGACTCGCCATAGGACCTGCGGGAAAACAGGCGCGGTCCGCTGCCGCTTTCATCGCCGGGCTGGCGGCGCAGTTCGAAGAGTTGTACGCCATGCTCCAGCAACGCCTTGCGATACGGGGCGTAGCCGCCATGCACCGCCGGTACGTCCGTGGCCTCCAATGAATTGGTCAGCAACCTCACCGACACGCCGGCATCGGCGCGGCCGGTCAGATACACCAGGCCCGGCTGACCGGGCACGAAATAAGCGGAAATCATCACCAGTTCTTTACTGACGCCATCGAGTTCGGGTGCTAATTGGGTGGTCAGCAGCAGGTGCGGGTCTGGCTCGCCGTCCGCAAGCACTTTGCTCGGTGCATCCCACAACGCCTGGTTCCAGGCCCAGATCAGCTCTTTGCGCCAGGTATCCAGGCGCGGGTCCGTGGCAAACTTCCTCAACTGCTGAAAGAGCGCATGGTTCTGTTTGCGTGATTGTTCCAGGGATTCTTCCAGTCGGGCCCGGGTATTTTTCAGGTCCTGTGCGGTCGGTTTGCTCGACAGAAACTGTTCGACCGGTTTGCTCAGGGCGCTATTCCAGTATTGGTCGAAACTGTGCCCGAGCTGCTCCGCGACCGGGCCGACGCCGAGGATGTCGATGTCGGTAAAATTCAGATTGGGTTCGGCATCGAAATACTCGTCACCCAGATTACGCCCGCCGACGATGGCCATGCTGTTGTCCGCCAGCCACAGCTTGTTGTGCATGCGCCGATGTTGTTGTGACAAGTTGAACAAGCGACCCATGGTCCGCGTTACGCCGGTGCTGCGCCCCAGGTGCAAAGGGTTGAACACTCGAATCTGGATCTGCGGATGCGCTGCAAGCGTGGCGATGGTGACGTCCTGGCCGTCACTGGTGGTGTCGTCGAGCAGGATGCGCACACGCACCCCGCGGTCGGCGGCCTTGAGCAATTCCTCCACCAGCATCCGCGTGCTGACGCCGTCATGCACGATGTAGTACTGCAAATCGAGACTACCTTGGGCGTTGCGGATCAGTTCGGCGCGGGCGGTGAAGGCTTCGGTGCTGTCCGATAGCAGGCGAAAGCCGGATTTCCCTTCATGGGGTGCCGCCTGCGCCTGGACCGAACGGCCAAATGCCGAAGCGCTCGCCGGCAGCGCCTGGCTTTGTTCGCGCTGCACGTCGAGGCTGGCGCAGCCGCCAAGGAACGAAGCAAGTAACACCAGAGCTAGCAGGGGCTGTCTGATTCTCACGTGGGACCGTTCCGATTGGCGGCAGATGTTGGTATATGGACGCTAATTTGCGCAGAAAGGTCAGTCAGTCAGCCCGTTGGTTTGCGCCAGCAGTTGGATGGCAGCGGCGCCGACCTTGCGCACAGCTTCTTCAACCTGTGCTGTTGGTTTGGCAGCGTAGTTCATGCGCAGGCAATTGCGGTACTTGCCCGAGGCAGAAAAGATGCTGCCGACGGCAATCTGTACGCCCTGATCGTGCAAGGCGCGATTGAGTTTCAGGGTGTCGAAGCCTTCCGGCAACTCGACCCACAGCATGAAACTGCCTTGCGGGCGGCTGGCGCGGGTGCCTGCGGGGAAATACCGCGTGACCCAATCGATCATCGCGTCGCGATTGCGCTGGTATTGCGTGCGCATGCGCCGCAAATGCGGTTCGAAATGACCGGCCTTGAGAAACTCGGCGATGGCGATCTGTGGCTGCGGCGCGGTCGAACCGGTGCTGATGTATTTCATGTGCAGCACGCGCTCCAGATAGCGTCCCGGCGCGACCCAGCCAATGCGCAGGCCGGGAGCGAGGGTCTTGGAAAACGAACTGCACAGCAGGACACGACCGTCTTCGTCGAAAGATTTGATGGTGCGCGGGCGAGGATAGCTGTAGGCCAGCTCGCCATACACATCGTCTTCGATGATCGCCACGTCAAAGCGCTGTGCAAGCATCAAGAGTGAGCGTTTGCGCGACTCCGGCATGATATAGCCCAGCGGGTTGTTGCAGTTTGGGGTCAACTGTATGGCCTTGATCGGCCACTGTTCCAATGCCAGTTCCAGTGCATCCAGGCTGATCCCGGTGAGCGGGTCGGTGGGGATTTCCAGGGCTTTCATCCCCAGGCCCTTGAGGGTTTGCATGGCGCCATGAAAGCTTGGCGAATCCACAGCCACAATATCGCCTGGCTCGCAGATCGAACGAATGCTGGTGGACAGCGCCTCGTGGCAGCCAGTCGTTACCACCAGGTCGCCGGGGGCCAGTTGGCAGCCGGAATCGAGCATCAGCCGGGCGATCTGCTCGCGCAGTTCCAGATTGCCGTGGATGTTGTCGTAATACAGGCCGGGCATGTCTTGTCGGCGGCTGAGCTGCGCCAGGCCGCGCAGCAGCGGCTTGAGGGTCGGCGTTGTGATGTCTGGCATGCCGCGACCCAGTTGCACCACATCCTTGCGCGGCACCGCACGGATCAGCTCCAGCACCTGGTCCCATTGGGAAATGTCTACCGGCCGCTGAGCCGGGCGACCCACCGCTGGAAGTTCGGGCAGATCGCGGCTGACCGGCACGAAATATCCGGATTTAGGCCTTGGCGTGGCCAGTCCGCTGTCTTCCAGCACGCGATAAGCCTGCTGCACCGTGCTCAGACTGACGCCGTGTTCAACACTCAGCGCGCGCACCGACGGCAATCGGTCACCGGGGCGATAGAAGCCTTGTTCGATTCGCGTGCCGAGCAGTTCGGCGAGGTTGACGTAGAGAGTCATGGTGCAGTCTCGTCTGAGGTCGTGGGATTGACCAGTACAGATGGAGCAAAAAATCAGGATTCAGTACCTACAGCGTTAAATCTGTATGGAGATAATACACTTTGGTTGAATCTGTAATGCTTTTCGCCGTCCACGCATCATGAAAGCTCTGGCTACCCAAGTAAACAGGAGCAATCAAAATGAACGGCTTGAGCGATGTGCGGCTGACGTTACACAGTCAGGAGCTGACGGCAGGGCAGGATCACGGTGCGCGCGAGGCGGACATGCGCGGCGCGCCGTCAGACCTGAAGCGCTGGGATCGGTTCTGGCGTCGTCTGCACACGCGCAAGGCATTGCTGGAATTGACACCCGCTCAGCTCAAGGATGTCGGGCTGACGCGTGAGCAGGCGCGGGAGGAGGGGCTTAAGCCATTTTGGCGGATTTGAGTCCTGTAGCGTTTTTGCGGACCTCATCGCGGGCAAGCCCGCTCCCACAATGACCCCGCCGGTCACAAATGCTGTGTACGACGAGAACCCTGTGGGAGCGGGCTTGCCCGCGATGGGGCCGCAAAGACCACAGCCAAATATCAGACCAACTCTTTGAGCCGATGCCACAACATCCCCAACGCCAACAACGGCGAGCGCAAATGCTTACCGCCGGGGAAAGTAATGTGCGGCACCTGGGCGAACAGATCGAAGCCACCGCTGTGCTGCCCGCTAATGGCCTCGGCCAGCAACTTGCCCGCCAGGTGCGTGGCGTTCACCCCGTGACCGGAATATGCCTGGGCGTAATACACATTTGGCTGATCTTTAAGTCGTCCGATCTGCGGTAGACGGTTGGCGCCGATTCCGATCATCCCGCCCCACTGATAATCGATCCTCACGTCGGCCAATTGCGGGAAGACGTCCAGCATTTTTGGCCGCATATAGGCGGCGATATCTTTCGGGTCCCGCCCCGAGTAATGGCAGGCACCGCCGAACAGCAGGCGGCGATCCGCCGAGAGTCGATAGTAATCCAGCGCCACCCGCTGATCGCAGACCGCCATGTTCTGCGGCAACAGTGCGTGGGCCAGTTCTTCGCTCAAGGGTTCGGTCGCGATGATATAGCTGCCGGCGGGCAACACCTTGCCGCTGAGTTCGGGATTGAGCTCATTGAGGTAGGCGTTGCAGCCCAGTACCAGCGTCTTTGCCCGGACCGAGCCTGTGGCTGTGTGCACCTTGACCTCGGGGCCGTAGTCGATGCGCGTGACGGCCGACTGTTCGAACAGTTTCACGCCCAGTTGCCGGGCGGCGGCGGCTTCGCCCAGCGCCAGGTTCAGTGGGTGCAGATGCCCGGAACCCATGTCGATCAAACCGCCGACGTAGCGGTCGGAGCCCACTACGGTGTGCATTTCATGGGGTTGCAGCAGACGGGTTTCGTAGCGGTAGCCGAGGCTGCGCAATTCTTCGGCGTCTTCGGCGAAACCTTCGAGATCACGGGGCTTGTTGGCCAGGTCGCAGTAACCCCACGTCAGGTCGCAGGGGATTTGAAAACGCTCGACCCGCTGTCGGACGATTTCAACTGCTTCCAGGCCCATGAGCTTCATCTGACGTACACCGTCGGCGCCTATCACGTTGGCAAACTGATCAAGGCCATGGCCAACCCCGCGAATCAGTTGCCCGCCATTGCGGCCGCTGGCGCCCCAGCCGATTTTATGGGCTTCCAGCAGCACCACGCTCAGGCCGCGTTCCGCCAGTTCCAGCGCTGTGTTCAACCCGGAGAAACCGCCCCCGACCACGCAGACGTCAGCCATCTGTTCGCCGGACAGCACCGGATAGTCAGGCTGAGGCAGGCTGCTGGCGGCGTAATAGGAGGCGGTGTGCCGGTGATTCGGGACAGGCTGCTGGGCACGGCCATTCATGTGCGTGATCCTGATGGGTGTGTCTAGAAAATTCGACGGAGCATAAGCCGGACCTCGAAGGCGGGCAACACTGGTCGCTCGGTGCTGTCTGGTTGGGGATTTTTACGTCAGAATCTGCCTCTGTTTCGAGATCGGTAATAGTTTGGATGAGCTGCAACAGTCAGAAAATTCGCACGTTGCGCCAGCAGATTCCCTCGTTCGAGTGCGTCCCCGGCTGCCATGACTGCTGTGGTCCGGTAACAACCTCGCCGGAGGAAATGTCCCGCCTGCCACGCAAGAGCCGCGCCGAGCAGGATGCGGCGATGGATGAACTCAACTGCGTCCATCTGGGGCCGAACGGCTGCACGGTGTATGACGAACGGCCGCTGATCTGTCGGCTGTTTGGCACTACACAAACACTGCCATGCCCCAATGGGCGGCGGCCGGTAGAGCTGATTCACCCTCGGGTCGAGAAGCAGATCCATGAATACATGGCCAGCACCCGGCAGGTTCTTGTTTGATCGTTCCCACGCTCCGCCTGGGAACGATCCATGTCGAGTCAATCCGGAATCGGCAGGCTCAAGCTCTCTTTCACCTCTTCCATCACGATATAACTCTTGGATTCGCGCACATGCGGCAGCTTGAGCAGGATGTCGCCCAGCAGTTTGCGGTACGAGGCCATCTCCGATATCCGCGCCTTTACCAGGTAGTCGAAGTCGCCTGATACCAAGTGGCACTCCAGGACGTGGGGCAGTTTCAGCACGGCGCGTCGGAATTCTTCGAAGGTATCACCGGACTTGTAGTCGAGGCTGATCTCGACGAATACCAGCAGGCTTCCCTTGAGGTGCTGCGGATTGAGCCGGGCGTTGTAGCCCATGATGATCCCTTCGCGCTCCAGGCGCCGCACCCGCTCGGTACAGGGCGTGGTCGAGAGCCCGACCTTTTCCCCAAGTTCCGTAAAAGATATGCGCCCATCCGCTTGCAGGATCCGCAGGATATTGCGGTCGATCTTGTCCAGCTCACGTTTGGTTTGAGTGTTGGTACGCATAGGGGATGCGCCTCCGTGAAAAGGGTTTTTGCCGAGAATTGTCGCCAAATATAGGCGCTTATATAGTGAAAAGCACTGGCAAATCTTTTTTACACTGCGCACATCCGAAGCTTTGAACAACAAACGTCAGCGGTTAGCCGCGATGAGGGAAATGAAAATGCGCGTTATGGTCTTGGGTAGCGGCGTCATCGGTACCACCAGTGCTTATTATCTGGCACGCGCCGGGTTTGAAGTGGTGGTAGTGGACCGGCAGCCGGCTGCTGCCATGGAGACCAGTTTCGCCAACGCCGGGCAGGTCTCGCCGGGCTATGCCTCGCCGTGGGCCGCGCCGGGTGTGCCGCTCAAGGCTATCAAATGGCTGTTGCAGCGCCATGCGCCCCTGGCGATCAAGGCCACTGCCGACATCGATCAGTACCTGTGGATGGCACAGATGCTGCGCAACTGCACCGCCAGCCGCTACGCGGTGAACAAGGAGCGCATGGTCCGCCTGTCCGAGTACAGCCGTGACTGCCTTGACGAACTGCGCGCCGAAACCGGTATTGCCTACGAAGGCCGCAGCCTGGGTACTACTCAATTGTTCCGCACCCAGGCTCAGCTCGATGGCGCTGCAAAAGACATCGCCGTGCTGAAAGAGTCCGGCGTGCCGTTCGAACTGCTTGACCGCGAAGGCATTGCCCGCGTCGAGCCGGCCCTGGCCAATGTGACCGACATCCTCGCCGGTGCCCTGCGCCTGCCGAACGACCAGACTGGCGACTGCCAGATGTTCACTACCAAGTTGGCAGAGATGGCCACTAACCTTGGCGTGCAATTCCGCTTTGGCCAGGACATCCAGAGCCTCGACTTCGCCGGTGACCGCATCAACGGTGTGTGGATCGATGGCAAACTGGAAACCGCTGACCGCTACGTGCTGGCGCTCGGCAGCTACTCGCCGCAATTGCTCAAGCCGCTGGGCATCAAGGCGCCGGTGTATCCGCTCAAGGGTTACTCCCTGACCGTGCCGATCACCAACCCGGCGATGGCCCCGACTTCGACCATTCTCGACGAGACCTACAAAGTCGCGATCACCCGTTTCGACAACCGTATCCGCGTTGGCGGCATGGCGGAAATCGCCGGTTTTGACCTGTCGCTGAACCCGCGTCGGCGCGAAACCCTGGAGATGATCGTCAACGACCTTTATCCTCAGGGCGGCAATCTGGCCGA
Source organism: Pseudomonas sp. EB271-G4-1 (assembly GCF_058791355.1). NCBI lineage: Bacteria > Pseudomonadati > Pseudomonadota > Gammaproteobacteria > Pseudomonadales > Pseudomonadaceae > Pseudomonas > Pseudomonas sp. EB271-G4-1. The sequence goes on along the minus strand of NZ_JBYTEO010000087.1, from coordinate 4,959 downwards.
GGCCAGCTTCTGGACCGGCCTGCGTCCGACCACGCCGGACGGCACGCCGATTGTCGGCGCTACCCCGTTCAAGAACCTGTTCCTGAACACCGGTCATGGCACCCTCGGTTGGACCATGGCGTGTGGCTCTGGCCGCTTGCTGGCCGACCTGATGGCCAAGAAAAAGCCGCAGATCAGTGCCGAAGGGCTGGATATCTCCCGGTATGGCAGCAACCGTCAGGAGCCTGCAAAACATGTCAATCCAGCGCCGGCTCACCAGTGAGCCCACGCTAGGCGCGCTGCGAAAGCGATAATGCGAGATCCCTCTCCCGGTGCTACTGGCGGTTATCGCCGCCCGCAGCGCCGGTTTTTTATTAACCGACCGACCAGAAGTCTGCCGCCATGCGTCCTGCCCGTGCCCTGATCGACCTCCAAGCCCTGCGTCACAATTACCAGATCGCCCGTGAAGTCACGGGTGCCCGTGCTCTTGCGGTGATCAAGGCCGATGCCTACGGCCATGGCGCGGTGCGTTGCGCCCAGGCGCTGGAAGCCGAGGCGGACGGGTTTGCCGTGGCCTGCATCGAAGAGGCCCTGGAGTTGCGAGCGGCGGGCATTCGCGCGCCCGTCCTGCTGCTGGAAGGTTTTTTCGAAGCCAATGAGCTGCCGCTGATCGTCGAGCATGATTTCTGGTGCGTGGTGCATTCGCTGTGGCAACTCGAAGCGATCGAGAAAGCTGCATTGAGCAAGCCGATCACGGTCTGGCTCAAGCTCGACTCGGGCATGCATCGGGTCGGCCTTCATCCGAAGGACTATCAGGCAGCCTATCAACGGCTGCTGGCCAGCGGCAAAGTTGCGAAGATTGTGCTGATGAGCCATTTCGCCCGTGCTGACGAATTGAACTGCCAGGCCAGTGCCGAGCAGGTCGCGGTCTTCGAAGCGGCGCGTCAGGGCTTGTCGGCCGAAGTCAGCCTGCGAAACTCCCCGGCGGTGCTGGGTTGGCCGCAGATTCCCAGCGACTGGGTTCGCCCGGGGATCATGCTGTACGGCGCCACGCCGTTCGAGGAAGCCAACGCCGTGGCCTCGCGCCTGCAACCGGTGATGACCCTTGAATCGAAGGTGATCAGCGTCCGTGAATTGCCTGCTGGAGAGCCGATCGGCTACGGCGCCAAATTCATTACCCAGAAGCCGATGCGCGTTGGCGTGGTGGCCATGGGTTATGCCGATGGCTATCCGCGGCTGGCGCCGACCGGGACGCCAGTATTGGTCGCCGGGCAACGCAGCCAGTTGATCGGCCGGGTGTCGATGGACATGCTGTGCGTCGATCTGACTGACATTCCACAAGCAGGCCTGGGCTCGACCGTCGAGTTATGGGGCAAAAACATCCTCGCCAGCGACGTGGCCATCGCCGCCGGCACGATTCCGTACCAGATCTTCTGCAACCTGCGCCGGGTGCCAATGCTCTATTCCGGGAGCTAGGGCAAAGCCGCCCAGACCGGAAGTCGCCTCGCCGAACAGGATTCAGGTCAAGGTGTTGTAAATACTGAACGCTGTCGCCATGATAACGCTCAATATTCCAACAACCTGAATCCTTGGAGGCGCAAGCTTGGACGTCGGTGAACGACTGCAATCAATCCGCAAGCTCAAAGGTCTTTCCCAGCGTGAGCTCGCCAAACGCGCGGGCGTCACCAACAGCACGATTTCGATGATCGAGAAGAACAGCGTCAGCCCCTCGATCAGTTCGCTGAGGAAGGTGTTGGGCGGGATTCCCATGTCCATGGTCGAGTTCTTTTCCGAAGAAATCCTGCAGGAAATACCGACTCAGATCGTCTACAAAGCCAACGAGCTGATCGATATTTCCGATGGTGCAGTGACCATGAAACTGGTCGGCCGGGCTCACCCGAGCCGCGCTATCGCATTCCTCAATGAAATCTACCCGCCAGGCGCCGATACCGGTGAGGAGATGCTCACCCATGAGGGCGAGGAAACCGGGATTTTGCTGGAAGGGCGACTGGAACTGGTGGTCGGGCTTGAAACTTTTGTGCTCGAAGCTGGCGATAGCTACTACTTTGAAAGTACCAAGCCGCATCGTTTCCGTAATCCATTCGATGCGCCGGCGCGACTAATCAGCGCAGCAACACCCGCGAACTTTTAAGGAAAGAGGCGTCCTGCCAGCACGGCAGAGGCACTTGAGCCGTTTGACCGTTGCGCAACAAGACCCCTTCGACTTTGGGGTTGTTTCAGTGTCGCGGGCTTACCGCTATACTTGCGCCCGCCTGCGAACCGTGGCCGTAGGCGTGACTAGCCACCATTGAGGGTGAACGCGTGAATCTAATTATGAAAATGCTGGCCGTACCAGCAACCGTATTGGCCCTCTGGGCTGCCAGCGCTCAAGCTGCGACCAATGACGAAATCGCCAAGCGCCTTGAGCCAGTCGGCCAGGTCTGTGTCCAGGGCAAAGAGTGCAAGGGCATGGAAGTCGCCGCTGCTGCTGGCGGCGGCGGTGGTGCAAAAACCCCGGATGAGGTGATTGCAAAACATTGCAACGCTTGCCACGGTTCAGGCTTGTTGGGCGCACCGAAAATCGGTGATGCCGCCGCCTGGAAAGAGCGTGCCGATCACCAGGGCGGCCTCGACGGCATCCTGGCCAAAGCCATTACCGGTATCAACGCGATGCCACCTAAAGGCACCTGCGCCGACTGCTCCGACGCCGAGCTCAAAGGCGCCATCCAGAAGATGTCCGGCCTGAAATAAGCCTGAGTCTTCCTGCTGAAAAGCCGCTTTCGAGCGGCTTTTTTTGTGCCTGCGATTTCGTTAATCGCTCCTACAGGGTTTCCTGTGTGGGTCGATTGTATTTAATGGGCTGGTCAATGCAGCAAAGACCCGGCAAGCTCGGTCCAACCTCACTCATGGAATGTACGGGAGGATCGGATGGTACAGCTGTGTTCTATCGAGCAAGCGGTCGATGAAGTGTTGGCGAGGTTGCCGGCGCATATTCACATGGGCTTGCCCTTGGGATTGGGTAAGCCCAATCACTTCGTCAACGCGCTGTATCAACGAATTGCTCAGTTGCCTGAGCGACGGCTGACGATTTACACCGCGTTGTGCCTGGGACGCCCGCCCTTGGGCGATGGCTTGCAAAAGCGCTTCCTTGAACCCTTTATCGATCGGGTTTTCGGCGATTATCCGGAGCTGGAATTCCTCGCCGACCTGCGTCGCGATGATCTACCGGGCAACATTCACATCCAGCAATTCTTCATGCAGCCCGGCAGTCTGCTCAACAGTGCCACGGCGCAACAGGATTACGTCAGCAGCAACTACAGCCATGCCGCCCGGGACATTAACGCTGCCGGTTTGAACTTGATTGCTCAATTGGTGGCCAGTCATCCCGAACATCCCGATCGCTTGAGCTTGAGTTGCAACCCGGACATCACCCTCGACCTGCTGCCGATGATTGCCAGGCGCCGTGCAGAAGGGGAGACGATCCTGATGGTCGGGCAGGTGCACGACGATTTGCCCTACATGCCCGGTGACGCTGAAGTCGGCATCGACACCTTCGACCTGTTGATCGACGAGAAAGACAGCACCACGCTGTTTTCCACGCCGAACATGCCGGTGGGTTTCCAGGATCATTTCATTGGCCTGCACGCCAGCTCACTGGTGCGTGATGGCGGTACCCTGCAGATCGGCATCGGTTCCATGGGCGATGCGCTGACCGCTGCGTTGCTGGCGCGTCAGGCTGACAACGACGCCTATAAGGCTTTACTGAGCGACCTGAATCTCGACCCGTGGGCGCAACTGATTGAGCGCGAAGGTGGCATCGAACCATTCGCCAAAGGCTTGTACGGTTGCAGCGAAATGTTCGTCAACGGCCTTCTGGTGCTGGCTGACGCCGGGATCGTGCGGCGCAAGGTTTACCCGGACGTGCCGACCCAACGGCAGGCCAATGCCGGCACCCTCGACGAAGCGGCGCAAACCGACGGTATTTCGGTGCACGGCGGCTTCTTCCTCGGCCCACGCAGTTTCTATCAGCGGCTGCGCGAATTGCCGCAGAGCAAGCGTCTCGAATTCAACATGACCCGCATCAGCTACATCAACGAACTGTACGGGCAGGAAGAGCTCAAACGCCTGCAGCGGCTCGATGCACGATTTATCAACACCGCGTTTACCGTAACCCTGCTAGGCGCCGGTGTGGCGGATCAGCTTGAAGATGGGCGCGTGGTCAGCGGGGTGGGTGGACAATACAACTTCGTTGTCCAGGGCCATGCGCTGGAAGGTGCGCGTTCGGTGTTGCTGCTGCGTAGTTGGCGTGAGTCGGCGGGTGACGTCAGTTCCAATATTGTCTGGGAGTACGGTCATTGCACCATCCCCAGGCACCTGCGGGACATCGTGGTCACCGAGTACGGCATTGCCGATCTGCGCGGCAAGACGGATGCGGCGGTGATCGAAGCCCTGTTGAACATCAGCGACTCGCGTTTTCAGCCGGGCTTGATCGAGCAGGCACGGAAGGTCGGCAAGTTACCGAAGGATTTCCATCTGGATCCGCGTTTCACCGACAACACACCACAGCGTTTGCAGGCGATTGAAGCGCGTCATTCGCGGTTGTTTCCGGAGTATCCGCTGGGTTGCGATTTCACCGACGTGGAGCGTGACCTGTTGCGGGCGCTGAACTGGCTCAAGAGCAAATTCAAACTCAGCGAAGTGCTGGAGTTGGGCAAGGCTGCGCTCGATGCGCCGGAGCCTTCTTCGTACCCGGAACATCTGGAGCGGATGCAACTGACCAGCCCGGATGGCTTGAAAGAAGACCTGTTTCAGCGGTTGCTGCTAACCGGCCTGAAGGTCACCGCGCAATAACTAACACCACAAAACAAATGTGGGAGCGGGCTTGCTCGCGAAAGCGGTGTGTCAGTCAAAGTTGATGTCGACTGACCCACCGCTTTCGCGCTGTCTCTTCTCCACACCTGACGCTGCCGAAGATGCCGG